>NZ_JAHLQZ010000088.1:0-16480 GCF_018919505.1 Citrobacter sp. S55_ASV_140 | reverse complement strand
GCTGCGCTTCGCGTACGAGACCTTCATTGAGTTGATCTGTCGTAAACAGAACCGGGATATTTTGCTCTGCCATATCCTGCCAGAAAGGATTTTCACGGTTGAGTACGCACGGGATACCGGCCTGGATCAACAAACATAAGGTGCCGATCCCTTGCTGACGAGCAAAAATAAAGTAGCCCAGATCGCACTGACGCAATAGTGCCAGATAGGCATCAAACTCCAGTTTTTCACTCAATATTTGCAAATTATCCGCGCTAAATAATGCCAGACCCGCCTGACGAACCTCGTCGATATAGGCCGTATTATTGGTCGGATACCCCATTGGCACGATCACATTCACCGTGTCACCAAACTGCTGGTGAACAGCACGTAGCGCGGCAATATGCTCATTGCTGCGATCGCCAGAGTTGCCAACCAACACCGTCATCTTACCGCTGCGCTGGCTTTCACTGCTCATATTATTGAGCGAGGGATCCATCCGCGTTGGGAAATAGAGCAGTTCGCCGCGAACGTGCGGATGCTGCCCGGCGAAATAACGTAAATCGCCTCGCGTAGCAAACACGCAGCCCACGCGATTCTGCGCCATGCGACGAATCGGGTAAAACAGGCGGAATTTCAGCCCACTGGAAACTTCATATAAATCCGCGCCCCAGATGTGCCAGTAAAACTGCTCCGGTTTAATTCCCCCACTCAGCAGCGCCAGCCACAGGCTGGTGTTGAACTGACCATGAAAGAAGAAGCGCTGTTGGCGATCCGCTTTCGCCTTCGCAATAACCGCCTGGGCCAGCGCCTTTTTTCCGTCGTAGAAACTCAGCGATAACGCCGGGCAGCTCTCACTGAACCCAGCATCCTGGCCTGCAACCATAAACGTGCGCGCGTGCTCGCTCGTCGCAGCCAGCGAATCGTTAAAAAACCGCAGCACGGTGTGGTTATGGTGAGGGATATCCGATCCCAGAACGTGAATCAGTACAGTCATGCCCGCCTACGCCAGAGTAAAAACACGCCACAACAAAGAGAAAAATAGACGATGTATGTTGCCATATACGCCTGCGCTGCGCCCAGAGCGCCCTGTGCCGGGATCAGCCAGTGGGCAAACGCCGTCAATAACATGAACTGGCTAATTTCAGCCAAAATATAAAACCGCAGCGACGCTTTCGCGATCACCAGATAACCAAAAACGTAGGCGCCAACTTTCAGTACATCGCCGACCAGTTGCCAGGCAAACAGGTCGCGCATGGCGGTAAATTTTGCGGAAAAGAGCAGCCAGATCGCAAAATCACGCAATAGCCAAACCGTAAAGCTCGCGGCGGCAACCGCCGGCAGCACGAACTTCAGCGACTTAATGACCTCGCGGGTAATGTCATGCTTTTCTGTCAGCCGCGACAACGTCGGCAGCAAGTAAACGCTGAATGAGGCGGTAATAAATTGCAGATACGCATCGGAGATACTGCTGACCCCCTGCCAGATCCCCACATCATCCCAGCTGTACTGTGCCGCCAGCAGGTTTCGCATCATCACGTATGCCACAGGCAGCGTTACAGAGGTAATCAGCGCCATCAGCGTAAACTTGCTTAACTGCCCTGCCAGACCATTGTCCCACGAGGGCTTCAGGTAATGCAGCGGAATAGTTCCACGCTTAAGCAGCATAATAATGGCAGGGATAACGACCAGCGCAGGCACCAGAGCCAGGCCCAGCAAGGCGCCTTCATAGCCCCCCAGGCGATAGCAGCCATAGTAAGCCACTACGCCAACCAGGCTACCCACAATCAGCGACAGCGCGTTGCCTGCCGCATCGCGGAAGCCTTTCATCAGCGCCAGCAGCAGGTTAGCCCAGGCGATGCCCATCTGCACCAGCGCAACCAGTCGAACCAGCCCCTGATAATGCGTATGGCCAAACAACCCCTGACTGATCGGCGCGGCCGCCAGCAGAAAAACCGCCGCCATCAGCGTAGAGAATCCCAGCACCATTGCGGAAGATGTACCGACCACCTTACGGAGCCGGGCCGGATCGTCATGGTGCTGCGCAACGTATTTCGTGACGCCGTTGAAAATGCCAGCTCCCGCCAACACGCCCAGCACGGTGACCATTTGGCGAAAATTACCCGCCTGACCCACACCTGCCGGGCCAAAGGAGACGGCCAATAACTTCACCACCAGCAGACCCGCCCCAATTTTTACCAGCGTACTGGCCGCCGTCCATAAGGACGCTTTAGCAAGCGACATATCAGGAGAAGTAATTGAGTAAGGTCGAGATTACCGTTCGCTGATTAACCGGTGACAGGTTATAGAACAGCGGCAAACGCAGCAGACGCTCGCTCTCTTTGGTGGTGTAACGATCAACACCGGCAAACTCGCCAAATTTATCGCCAGCCGGGCAATCATGTAGCGGGATATAGTGGAACACCGCCATAATTTCGGCTTCTTTGAGGAAATTAATCAACGCGGTGCGATCGTCGATATCGCGCAGCTTGATATAAAACATATGGGCATTCTGCACGCAGTTTTCCGGGACAGCAGGCAGCTCAATACGTCCGGCACGCGCCAGCGGTTCGAGGGCATCATAGTAATTCTGCCACAGCGCCAGACGCTGCTGGTTAATACGGTCGGCCGCTTCCAGTTGCGCCCACAAATAAGCAGCCTGCAGATCGGACATCAGATAGCTGGAGCCGATATCGCGCCAGGTATACTTATCTACCTGGCCACGGAAAAATTGACTACGGTTTGTCCCTTTTTCACGAATAATCTCGGCACGTTCGACTAATTTTTTATCATTAATCAACGTCGCGCCGCCTTCACCGCCTGCAGTGTAGTTTTTGGTTTCATGGAAGCTAAAGCAGCCGATGTGACCAATTGTCCCCAGCGCCCGGCCTTTGTAGGTCGACATCACGCCCTGGGCCGCATCTTCGACCACATACAGGTTATGTTTGCTGGCCAGCGCCATAATGGTATCCATTTCGCAGGCCACGCCCGCGTAATGTACCGGCACAATAGCGCGGGTTTTGTCGGTGATCGCCGCTTCAATCAGCGTTTCATCAATGTTCATGGTATCCGGACGGATATCAACAAAGACGATTTTCGCCCCGCGTAAAACGAATGCGTTAGCCGTGGAGACAAATGTGTAGCTCGGCATGATGATTTCATCGCCGGGCTGAATGTCCAACAGCAATGCCGCCATCTCAAGCGATGCGGTACAAGATGGCGTCAACAGAACTTTCTCGCTGCCAAAATGCTGCTCCAGCCACTGCTGACAGCGACGGGTAAAGCCGCCGTCGCCACACAGTTTGCCGCTGTTCATCGCAGACTGCATGTAATCGAGTTCAGTTCCCACCACCGGCGGTGCATTAAATGGAATCATCGTGTCACCTGTATAACCAATACGCGGTGCTTTCCACATTCGCACCACTGTGTATGTAACGTTTAAGCGCGGCGGTGTTACCCATTTGGGTTGCCACGCGCAATATTGTTTTACCGCGGGCCTGCGCCCAGCAAAGCGCAGCCAGCATTAGTTCTTCACCCGCGCCACGCCCAGCCAGTAGGCCTATTCGCGCCTCGGACGCATTCAGTTCGCGCAGCGAGACATAACCACGAATTTCACCTGTCGGCGTGCGTAAAACGAGGCATTGATGATCGAACGTCCCCAGCACCGCATTTTCAATCCACTGCGCATAAAAACGCGAACTGGCATCTGCGGCATACCACGGGGCGCGAAAACGGCTTTGCGCGAATGCCTGTTCTGCCAGGCAGCGTAATGCCGGGATATCCGTAGTTTGCGCGATCTGCGCGTCAGAGTTGCCGCTGGCACACGTCACGGGCAGTACAAAATCCACTTCGCCTTCGACCAGTGAGAAACCCAACCGCTGCAAGGCATCCAATTCATGGGTATTTGCGGCAGCAATTTTTGCCTGTACCCGCGACCAGGGACGTAACGCATCCACCGTCAGAACCGGCGCGTGTTGGTCAAAACGTATAATGGCGCTATTCACGCCAAAAAACGTATTTTCCCAGCTAAGCGGCTCAATACTGGCGCGGACGAGCACGGAGCAGCTCCAGCAAATATTGGCCATAGCCCGTTTTAGCCAGCGAGCTGGCGGCACGTTTCACGCCTTCATCATCCAGCCAACCGTTACGCCAGGCGATCTCCTCCAGACAGGCTATTTTAAAACCCTGACGTTTTTCTACCGTCTGCACAAAAGTACTCGCTTCGATCAGACTGTCATGCGTACCGGTATCCAGCCAGGCAAAGCCACGTCCAAGCAATTCCACCGTCAGATGCCCATCATCAAGATACATCTGGTTGATCGACGTAATCTCCAGTTCTCCACGCTCAGAAGGTTTCACGCGTTTTGCGTATTCCACCACTTTACTGTCATAGAAATAGAGCCCTGTTACCGCCCAGTTAGATTTCGGTGCTTTCGGCTTCTCTTCCAGAGAGATAGCGCGAAAATTGTCGTCAAACTCCACAACACCAAAACGTTCAGGATCCATGACCTGGTAACCAAACACCGTCGCACCTTCTGTGCGGGCGGCTACATGACGTAGTTTTGGACTGAAGCCCTGACCAAAGAAGATATTATCCCCTAATACCAGACATGACGGTTCACCGTTAAGGAACGTTTCACCAATGATAAATGCCTGCGCTAATCCATCCGGGCTGGGTTGCTCGGCATAGTGCAATTCAATGCCGAACTCAGAGCCATCGCCTAACAAACGCTGGAAATAACCTTTATCTTCCGGCGTGGTAATAATCAGAATTTCGCGAATCCCCGCCAGCATTAGCACTGATAGCGGGTAGTAAATCATCGGCTTATCGTAAATGGGCAATAGCTGCTTCGATACGCCACGCGTAATGGGATACAGGCGAGTACCTGAACCGCCCGCCAGAATGATACCTTTCATGCGTTGTCTCCTCCGGGAGCCAAAACCAGGCTGTTAGCCCTTCAGACCTAAACGTTCACCCTGATAGCTGCCATCCTGCACGGGTTTCCACCATGCCTGATTATCCAGATACCACTGCACGGTTTTGCGCATTCCGCTTTCAAACGTTTCCTGCGGTATCCAGCCTAATTCACGCGCAATTTTCGACGCGTCAATGGCATACCGCACATCATGACCCGGGCGATCGTCAACAAAAGTGATCAAGTCTCGGTACTGTGCAATGCCTTGTGGTTTTTGCGGCGCCAGCTCTTCCAACAGGCTGCAAACCGTTTCGACAACATCCAGGTTTTTACGCTCATTGTGACCACCAATATTATAGGTTTCCCCAATCGCGCCCGTTGTCGCCACGCAATAGAGCGCCCTGGCATGATCCTCTACATACAACCAGTCGCGGATCTGTTGCCCATTGCCGTATACCGGCAGCGGTTTCCCAGCCAATGCGTTGAGGATCATCAGCGGGATGAGTTTTTCCGGGAAATGGTAGGGGCCATAGTTGTTAGAGCAGTTGGTAATGAGCGTTGGCAGGCCATAGGTTCGCAACCACGCGCGTACCAGATGATCGCTGCTGGCTTTCGACGCGGAATAAGGGCTACTCGGCGCATAGGGCGTGCTTTCAGTAAAGAAATCATCCGTCGAATGGAGATCGCCATACACCTCATCAGTTGAGATATGGTGGAAGCGAAACGCCGATTTTTTCTCGCTGGACAATGCACTCCAGTAAGCGCGTGCCGCTTCCAACAGCGTGTAGGTGCCCACAATGTTGGTTTCGATAAAAGCAGCCGGACCATCAATGGAGCGATCGACATGACTTTCTGCCGCCAGATGCATCACGCAGTCTGGCTGGTAGTGTTGAAACACCTCGTCGAGCGATGCCCGATCGCAGATATCCACTTTCTCAAAGGCAAAACGGTCATTCTGTGCAACCGGCGTCAGCGACATCAGGTTTCCGGCATAGGTCAGCTTATCGACCACAACCACCGCATCCTGGGTCTCTTGAATAATATGCCGTACAACCGCCGAGCCGATAAACCCCGCGCCACCGGTAACCAGAATTCGTTTCATTAGCGCCAGACCCCTTTGGTATCAACGATGTACTGCTGAAGAACCGCATCGCCTTTAATGGCTTTAAATTCATTATGGTCGACCAGCATGACCAGCACATCGGCGCTTGCCAGCGCATCGTCCAATGTCGCCAGTTGGCAAATGCCGTCCAGTTTTTTCGGCAGTTGATGGATATTCGGTTCCACCACCAGCATTTCACCTTTGTGCCAATGCGCGATACTCTGCGCAATTCCCATCGCCGGGCTTTCACGTAAATCATCAATATTCGGTTTAAAAGCCAAACCAAAGCAGGCGATTTTCACTTCACTGGCCCGTTTGTTGGTATCTGCCAGACAGTCGGCCACAGCGGCTTTTACCCGCTCGACGACCCAATGAGGCTTACCATCATTAACTTCGCGTGCGGTACGGATCAGTTTCGCCTGCTGCGGGTTCTGCGCCACGATAAACCACGGATCGACCGCGATACAGTGTCCACCAACGCCAGGTCCTGGTTGCAGAATATTGACTCGCGGATGACGGTTTGCCAGGCGAATCAGTTCCCAGACGTTAATCCCCTGATCGGCGCAAATTAGCGATAATTCATTCGCAAAGGCGATATTAACGTCGCGGAAGCTATTCTCAGTCAGCTTGCACATTTCCGCGGTGCGGGCGTTGGTCACGACACATTCGCCCTCAAGGAAGATGTTATATAACTCACTGGCACGCGCGGAGCAGACGGCGGTCATCCCGCCGATCACGCGGTCGTTTTTAATCAGTTCGACCATGACCTGGCCTGGCAGCACGCGCTCCGGACAATACGCAATATTCACATCGGCCTGTTCACCGACCTGCTGCGGGAAAGTCAGATCAGGCCGCATTTCTGCAAGCCATGCGGCCATCTGTTCAGTTGCCCCGACCGGTGAAGTCGATTCAAGTATCACCAACGCGCCTTTTTTCAGCACCGGCGCGACAGACTTCGCCGCAGCTTCAACGTAGACCATATCGGGTTCATGCTCTCCCTTGAACGGGGTAGGCACAGCAATCAGATACGCATCAGCGTCTACGGGAGTGGTGGTTGCACGAAGAAATCCGTTTTCGACCGCCGTTTTCACCACAGCGGCCAGATCGGGCTCAACGATGTGAATTTCGCCGCGATTAATGGTATCCACTGCATGTTGATTTACATCTACGCCAATTACATGTTTTTGACGGGAAGCAAAGGCAGCCGCCGTTGGCAGTCCGATATAACCCAGCCCAATGACAGAAATGGTCGTAAAACTCATAGCGATACCCGATTATTTTTTAACGCGTGTAAAATGCGGCCACACGCCAGCCCGTCACCATATGGGTTATGGGCACGGCTCATGGTCTGATATTCATTGTCGTCATGCAGCAAACGCGTGACTTCTTCTACAATACGCTGTGGGTCAGTCCCCACCAGGCGTACAGTGCCTGCGGTAATAGCTTCAGGCCGTTCCGTTGTTTCACGCATCACCAGCACCGGTTTCCCCAGGGATGGGGCTTCTTCCTGAATCCCGCCGGAATCGGTCAGGATCAGCCAGGCGTGATTCATCAGCCAGACAAACGGCATGTAGTCCTGCGGTTCAATCAGAATCACGTTTTCAACGTGCCCCAGGATGCGGTTGACCGGCTCGCTGACGTTAGGATTCAGGTGTACCGGATAGACAATCTGCACATTCTGATTAGCCGCGGCAATTTCCGCCAGCGCGTGGCAAATGTTTTCAAAGCCGCGACCGAAGCTTTCCCGACGATGACCGGTCACCAGTATCATCTTTTTATTAGCGTCGAGGAAAGGGTAATGTTCTGCCAGTTCAGCCCGCAATGCATCACTCGCCAGTACGCGGTCGCGTACCCAGATCAACGCATCAATAACCGTATTGCCCGTGACGAAAATACGATTATCAGGAATAGCTTCCCGTAACAAATTCTGCCGCGAGTTTTCTGTCGGCGCAAAATGATACATAGCCAGACGCCCGGTAAGCGTACGGTTCGCCTCTTCCGGCCAGGGAGAGTAAAGATCGCCAGTACGTAAACCCGCCTCTACATGCCCCACCGGGATGCGCTGATAGAACGCAGCCAAACTGGTAGCAATAGTGGTCGTGGTATCACCGTGCACCAGCACCACATCAGGTTTGAAATCAGCCAGAATTGGCTTTAACCCTTCAAGGATTCGGCAGGTAATTTCTGTTAGCCCCTGACCTGGCTGCATAATATTGAGATCGTAGTCAGGTACTATGGAAAAGAGGTTCAACACCTGATCGAGCATCTCCCGATGCTGCGCTGTGACGCAAACTTTTGCCTCAAAATCAGGATCTTTTGCCAACGCATGAACCAGAGGTGCCATTTTTATAGCCTCCGGTCGCGTGCCAAATACAGTCAGTACTTTCACATCGATTCTCTTCGGATTGGCAGTGAGGGCCCAGCCCCTCACTGCAACGGTATTGCTAAATCGCGCGGCGACGGGTTAACGCGACGCCAGCACCAATCAGAGCCCCAACAATGCCCCACATAATCATCAGGAAGACACGGCGAGGGCTGTCACGTTTTACTGGCTCTTCCGGCGTACGCAGATAACGATAGGTCTGAAAACGCGGATCCAGAGTTGGCCCAACGTTCAGTGTGTTCAGCATGGCTCGGTTTTGGAAGTAGTCCAGATCGAAGTCCGGACCAACAGACTGCAAGTTTTCAAGTCGCGCCTGCAGCATAGGACGTCCAAGTAAGAACAGTTCAGAATCCGGCAACTCATCAGCAGGAACATCAGTGGAGGTACGCGAAATGTTATGCTGTTCGGCAATTTTGAGTGCCTGCTCAATGTTGTGAACACGGCGGGAGAATAGTGATTTCGCCACTTCTTCCTGGCGTTTAACCTGCGCCTTCATCTGCACAGTGCGTGCAGCCCAGGCCCCTTTTAACTCTTCGTTCAGATGATGCGCCGCGCGCTGACTGGCAAAGGCGACGTACTGACGCAGTAGATTGTTGGCATCAGGAGCCGTCTCCGCAATCAGCTTCACACTGTCATTGGTATTACGTAACGCATCGCCAGGCATAAACTGGATGTTACCAATCAGTTCATCCAGCATCGCCGCATCGGCTTTACTGTTACCCACCATACGCTGCTTATAGTAATCAGTCTGCTGCCAGAATTCACGACGCGTATCCCAGGAGGCGAGCTGCATGATGAATTCTTTATAGGCTTCGTCCATTACCGACGGCTGGTCCGCAGATGCGAGGCTGGCCTTAATATCCAGGTTACGCAAAAACTGCTGTTGAGAGTAGTAACCGCCCAACATATTAACCGTTGGCTTGTCTGAAATCGCCGTAGCACTCCACTCCTGACGAGCAAAGAACGTATAGGCAAGAGCGACTATCGCAAAGGCAAGCGCGATACCAATAATCCACACTTTCCCTGCCCATAAGGCACGAAACAACCCACGGATATCCAGTTCATTTTCTGCGCTCACGGCGTGTTCCCCCGGTAATGGTTGTGTCATCGCATCCTCAATTCACTTGGTTAAGTTTGGTTTGCCTTCGCGGTGCCTTCGCAGCCTGCGCTTAACACGCTTAATAAATCTCGCCACCTTCCATGCCCGCTTAATACAGTAACCGTAAAGACCGAATGCCAGTAAAAAGAGCACCAACATGGCCCATTCAGGGACTAAACGAAAATATTCAGCCAGTACGCCGATAGAGGCCAGAATCGCTGCAGCCAGCGTGATCAGAACAAATGCCTGTCGGGAAGTAAACCCTGCGCGCATCACTAAATGATGAATATGCTGGCGATCTGCAGAGAAAGGACTCATGCCTTTACGTAAACGACGATACATAATCGCCACCATATCCATTAACGGAATGGCGATAATCCACAGTGCAGTGACCGGGCTAATAGGGTGTGTTGCACCTTGTGTGGTCTCCAGCAGAATCCAAATGACTGTAAAGCCAATCAGCGTACTCCCCGCATCGCCCATAAAGACTTTATAGCGGCGTCCAAGAATGCCCAGATTCAGCATGATGTAAGGCAGGATGGCGGCAATCATGGCAAAACACCAGATAGCCAGGCTTGTCTGACCATCGAACCACAGGATAAACCCCATCGCGGCGAATGAGACGCTGGATAGCCCGCCTAACAAGCCATCAATGCCATCAACCATATTAAAGGCGTTAATCGCCGCCCAGACGGCAAAAAGGGTGAGAAAATAACCAAAGGGACCCAACAACAACTCCCACGGGCCAAAAATATACCCCAGGCTACTTAGGTAAAGCTCACCTTTTACCATCATCACAATAGCAATCGCCGCCTGAACGACTGCCCGAATTTTTACGCTGATATCAAAACGATCGTCAAGCGCGCCAACAAACACCAGCACACTTGCACAAAAGAGGTATAACGAGGCATGGGGAATGTAATAATCCGAAAGACCAAACATAAAATTGATCCCTGCAAACACAGAAATCCCGCCCACTAAAGGAATAATCCCTTGGTGACGTTTGCGGAAGTTTGGCTTATCCACTAAACCTATTTTTATGGCTACTTTTCGCGCCAAAAAAATAAAAATGGTTGTGAATAAAAAAATACTAACTAGCTCAGAGAAAGCAGCGAGTAGATTCACAGTGTATGTGTTCTCAGCATATATCATTTCCTTAAAGTATAATGCGTTAAGACGCCCCCTTGAAGAGAGCAGCTAAAACATTACACTTCCTACCTCTTGTAGGTCATGCCGCACATTGTGACAATCCATGACGCCGATAATATTGACAATTTTATCTGACCAAACATTAGGATGAATCGTAAAAGCAAAACGCCACGTAAAAACGTGGCGTTTTCAGATGATGCCAGAATCAGGAACGCTTCATCATATCGAAGAAGTCGTCGTTGGTCTTGGTCATCGCCAGCTTATTAATGAGGAATTCCATCGCGTCGATTTCACCCATCGGATGGATAATTTTGCGCAGGATCCACATTTTCTGCAGCTCTTCCTGGGTGGTGAGCAGCTCTTCTTTACGGGTACCGGAACGGTTGTAGTCGATAGCCGGGAAGACGCGTTTTTCAGCAATCTTACGAGAGAGGTGCAGTTCCATGTTGCCGGTACCTTTAAACTCTTCGTAGATAACTTCATCCATTTTAGAGCCGGTATCGATCAGCGCAGTCGCGATGATGGTCAGGCTGCCGCCCTCTTCCACGTTACGCGCAGCACCGAAGAAACGTTTCGGACGGTGCAGGGCGTTAGCGTCCACACCACCAGTCAGAACTTTACCGGAAGCCGGAACTACGGTGTTATAAGCACGCGCCAGACGGGTGATGGAGTCAAGCAGAATAATAACGTCTTTCTTGTGTTCAACCAGACGCTTCGCCTTCTCGATGACCATTTCCGCAACCTGAACGTGACGGGAGGCGGGTTCGTCAAAAGTAGACGCAACAACTTCACCTTTCACCAGACGCTGCATCTCGGTTACTTCTTCTGGACGTTCGTCAATCAGCAGCACCATCAGCACACAGTCTGGATGATTGTAAGCAATGCTCTGCGCGATGTTCTGCAGCAGCATGGTTTTACCCGCTTTCGGCGGAGCAACGATCAGACCGCGCTGACCACGACCGATCGGCGATGCCAGATCCAGTACGCGCGCCGTTAAGTCTTCAGTAGAACCATTACCACGTTCCATACGCAGACGAGAGTTTGCGTGCAGCGGGGTTAAGTTCTCAAAGAGGATTTTGTTACGGGCGTTTTCTGGTTTGTCGTAGTTAACTTCGTTAACTTTCAACAGCGCAAAGTAGCGTTCACCTTCTTTCGGCGGGCGAATCTTACCAGAAATGGTATCACCAGTGCGGAGGTTGAAACGGCGGATTTGGCTGGGAGAAACGTAGATGTCATCAGGACCGGCGAGGTAGGAGCTGTCTGCAGAGCGGAGGAAACCAAATCCGTCCTGCAATATCTCCAGCACACCGTCACCAAAGATATCCTCGCCACTCTTTGCGTGCTGCTTCAGGATGGCAAAAATAATGTCCTGCTTGCGCATACGAGCCAGGTTTTCAAGGCCCATATTTTCGCCGAGAGTGATCAGCTCAGAAACCGGCGTATTCTTTAATTCGGTAAGATTCATAATGGTGTGAGTTCTTAAACTTGGGGTAAATCTCGAACTTAATGTTGTGAATGGTATGGCAGGGTCATCCATGCCTGTTTACGGCCATCGACTCATGTCTGTTCGCTGTCTGGTCACAGGAAAGTACGCAGAACTGAAACGACAAGACGGATTGAGTGATAAGGCCCTGAATCTGTCCACTTCTCGCGCGAGAAACTACGGGAAGTATGGGATATAACCAGATTCAAACTTAATAAGGTATGTTTAATACGAAGTCAACACTAACTTAGCACGACTCAAGTCGGGCGTCCAGTCATCCGAATCAATTCGAAGTATGGTCGCCCGATCATGAGACTTCCTTACGCCAAATTCGCGTCGAGGAATTCTTTCAACTGACCTTTGGACAGTGCGCCGACTTTAGTCGCCGCTACTTCGCCGTTTTTAAACAACAGCAGGGTCGGGATACCACGAATACCATACTTCGGCGCGGTGCCTGGGTTTTGGTCAATGTTCAGTTTAGCAACCGTCAGTTTGCCCTGATATTCGTCAGCGATTTCATCCAGAATCGGAGCGATCATTTTGCACGGACCGCACCACTCTGCCCAGAAATCAACAAGGATCGCTCCGTCCGCTTTGAGTACATCCGTGTCAAAACTGTCGTCAGTCAGGTGAATAATTTTATCGCTCATATATAACTCCACAGGAATAAGCCTGGCGTGTTGGTGTAGGCTGTTGGTGTAGCATTAACCAACTAAAGGTTGACTTTATTTCACCGGATACGCTTTCGTAAAGCAATAGTAAGCTGATATTCTACCACACTATGAGCAAAACACATTTAACAGAACAGAAGTTTTCCGACTTCGCCCTGCACCCAAAGGTGATAGAAGCCCTTGAAAATAAAGGGTTTCATAACTGCACGCCCATTCAGGCCCTCGCGCTGCCGCTAACGCTGGCAGGTCGTGATGTTGCAGGGCAGGCGCAAACCGGTACCGGAAAAACGATGGCGTTCCTGACGTCAACGTTTCATTATCTTCTCTCTCATCCCGCGATTGCCGATCGCAAGGTGAACCAACCGCGTGCGTTAATTATGGCGCCAACGCGTGAGTTAGCCGTGCAAATCCACGCCGATGCCGAGCCGCTGGCACAGACCACCGGTCTGAAATTAGGCCTGGCTTATGGCGGCGACGGTTACGACAAACAGCTGAAAGTGCTGGAAAGCGGCGTCGATATTCTTATCGGCACCACCGGTCGTCTCATTGACTATGCAAAGCAGAACCACATTAACCTGGGCGCGATTCAGGTCGTGGTGCTGGATGAAGCCGATCGTATGTACGATCTGGGCTTTATTAAAGATATCCGTTGGCTGTTCCGTCGTATGCCGCCAACCACCCAACGTCTGAACATGCTGTTTTCTGCAACCCTCTCTTATCGCGTCCGCGAACTGGCGTTCGAACAAATGAATAACGCTGAGTATGTGGAAGTCGAACCGGAGCAGAAGACAGGTCACCGCATCAAAGAAGAACTCTTCTATCCTTCCAATGAAGAAAAAATGCGTTTATTGCAAACGCTGATTGAAGAAGAGTGGCCAGATCGCGCCATCGTCTTTGCTAACACCAAGCATCGTTGTGAAGATATCTGGGGCAGCCTCGCTGCGGATGGTCATCGCGTCGGCCTGTTGACCGGTGACGTGGCGCAGAAAAAACGCCTGCGTATCCTGGATGAGTTCACCCGTGGCGATCTCGACATTCTCGTTGCGACTGACGTGGCCGCGCGTGGCCTGCATATCCCAGCCGTAACGCACGTCTTTAACTATGACCTGCCGGATGACTGTGAAGATTACGTTCACCGTATCGGTCGTACGGGTCGTGCTGGCGCAAGCGGTCACTCTATCAGCCTCGCCTGCGAAGAATACGCGCTGAATTTACCTGCAATCGAGACCTATATCGGCCACTCGATTCCGGTCAGCAAGTACAACCCGGATGCGCTAATGACCGATCTGCCGAAGCCGCTGCGCCTGACGCGCCCACGCACAGGTAATGGCCCACGTCGTACCGGTGGCGCTCCGCGTAATCGTCGTCGTTCAGGTTAAGAAAAGTTATGCCATACACAAAATCATTCAGCCTTTATCAAGGCGGCAAGAAAACGAATCCCGATGAGCTTACTAAAGTAAGTGATTCGGGTGAGAGAACGCAGCCAACACAGATACAGGTTGAAGGATGAAGTGTATGAACTCGACCTCGTTGTATGCGGCAATCGATCTCGGCTCCAATAGTTTTCATATGCTGGTCGTACGCGAGGTGGCGGGAAGCATCCAGACGCTCACGCGTATTAAACGCAAAGTGCGTCTGGCCGCTGGACTCAATAGCGACTACGTTCTCTCCACAGAGGCGATGGAGCGCGGTTGGCAATGTCTTCGCCTGTTTGCTGAACGCCTGCAGGATATACCTCAACCGCAAATCCGCGTGGTCGCCACGGCAACATTACGCATCGCCGTAAATGCCGATGAGTTTATCGCTAAAGCGCAAGGAATCCTCGGCTGTCCTGTCCAGGTCATTAGCGGCGAAGAAGAAGCACGACTGATTTATCAGGGTGTAGCCCACACTACCGGCGGGGCCGATCAGCGTCTGGTCGTTGATATTGGCGGCGCCAGCACTGAACTGGTTACCGGCTCCGGCGCACAAACGACTTCCTTGTTTAGCCTGTCAATGGGCTGCGTCACCTGGCTCGAACGGTATTTTACCGATCGTAATCTGGCGCAGGAAAACTTCGACCAGGCCGAGCAGGCTGCGCGCGAAGTGCTGCGTCCGGTCGCTGACAAACTGCGTTTTCATGGCTGGAAAGTCTGCGTTGGTGCTTCTGGTACCGTCCAGGCGTTGCAGGAAATCATGATGGCGCAAGGCATGGATGAGCGTATCACGCTGGCGAAACTTCAGCAGCTAAAGCAGCGAGCCATTCATTGTGGCCGTCTGGAAGAGCTGGAAATTGAAGGCTTAACGCTGGAACGTGCGCTGGTTTTCCCCAGCGGGCTGGCGATCCTGATTGCCATTTTCACCGAACTGAATATTCAGTGCATGACCCTTGCTGGCGGCGCATTACGCGAAGGGCTGGTCTATGGCATGCTACATCTGGCGGTGGATCAGGATATTCGCAGCCGCACGTTACGTAATATTCAGCGTCGATTCATGGTCGATACAGAGCAAGCGCATCGCGTTGCCATGTTAGCAACGAAATTCCTCGATCAAGTGGAAAATAAGTGGCATCTGGAAGCAATTAGCCGCGAACTGCTGATTAGCGCCTGCCAGCTGCATGAAATTGGGTTGAGCGTTGATTTTAAACAGGCACCACAGCATGCGGCTTATCTGGTGCGCAATCTCGATCTTCCAGGTTTTACGCCGGCGCAGAAAAAACTGTTAGCCACGTTGTTACTTAACCAAACCAATCCGGTCGATCTCTCTTCGCTCCATCAGCAAAACGCCGTGCCACCGCGCATCGCGGAGCACCTTTGCCGTTTGCTGCGTCTGGCGATTATTTTCGCCAGCCGTCGCCGCGATGATTTGGTGCCGGAAATTCAGCTGGATGCAAGAGATGAGCACTTGACGGTCATACTGCCTGAAGGCTGGCTGGAACATCACCCGCTAGGTAAAGAGCTCATCGATCAGGAAAGCGAGTGGCAAAGCTATGTCCACTGGCCGCTGGAAGTACGTTAATCGTTGATTTGCCGGAAGGCGCTTGCGCTTATCCGGTCTACGGCTTCGCTTTCGCCTTTGCCATCATCGCCCGAATATTGGCAATGCTGGCCTGCCCTTTTTGCATCCGTTCCTCAGCGCTTACCACTTTACGCTCCTGTTCCCAGATAACATCATCCTGTGGCAGTTCTAACAGGAAACGGCTCGGTTCCGGGCGTACCAGCTCACCGTACTGACGGCGTTCTTTACACAGGGTAAAGATGAGCTCTTTCTGCGCGCGAGTAATCCCTACGTAAGCCAGACGACGCTCTTCATCGATATTGTCTTCATCAATGCTGCTCTGGTGCGGCAAAAATCCTTCCTCCATTCCCACCATAAACACGTACGGGAACTCCAGCCCTTTCGAAGCATGCAGCGTCATCAACTGCACCTGATCCAGTTCTTCTTCGCTCTCTCCGCGCTCCATCATGTCACGCAGGGTAAAACGAGTAACCACCTGGGTCAGGGTCATTGGCTCTTCCAGCTCGCTGCCTTCCAGCATCTCTGTCATCCAGCTAAACAGCGTGTTGACGTTCTTCATGCGCATTTCTGCCGCTTTCGGACTCGGCGAGGTTTCATACAGCCAGGACTCGTAATCAATGCCGTGGATAAGATCGCGCACGGCCGCAACGGGCTCACGCTCTGCCAGGCGCTGAATTTCACCCAACCAGTGCGTAAAACGG
>NZ_JAHLQZ010000087.1:0-16613 GCF_018919505.1 Citrobacter sp. S55_ASV_140 | reverse complement strand
GTTATACTCATGAGACCGCCCTGCTCGCTTCGCGGAAATTACTGAGTCAACAACCGTTACCCGACGCAGTATTTGCCACCGACAGTTTAAAGTTAATGAGTTTATATCGCGTGGCGGCTGAGAAAAATATCGCCATTCCGCAACAGCTTGCCGTTGTAGGCTACAGTAATGAACTGCTGTCATTTATGCTGACACCCGTGCCGGGAGGCATTGATGTCCCAACCCAGCAACTCGGCGAACAAAGCTGTAATTTATTATTTAATCTGATTGCCGGTGAGAAAGGCTTACAAAATATCACCGTGGGTACGCAAATATCGTTGGCCGACTCACTGGTGTAAAAACAGGGGCATAACAATGCCCCTGCACATTTTAGAATGCGTAATTCACACCAATCCCCGCATAATGGAATCTGTCGCTTTCACCTTCGTCGTGATCTTCCCATTCATAGGCATATTCCAGTGACATTGATAAACCATTTTGGAAATCATAAGCATACAGTAAACCAAGGCGATTGAAATCATGCCCTTCACGTTCTGGATCATCCTGCCAGTCCCAGTTCGTCCAGCGGTCGAGGCCAATACGGGTGTACGGCGTCAGGGTGGTATTGCCGAAAGACAACGGTAAGTAAGCACGAATTTCCTGGGTTGAGAACTCACCATTATTACGCGAGTCCGCCAGATTAAAGCCGCGTTCGAGATAATAGTTGACCGTTAAGCCCACCGTTTCGTTGAAGGAATAATTCAGACCGGTTTCGCTTTCAACGCGGCTATCTGAGTAACCCGTGGTACTCAAGTCATTGACGAATTGATACATTGCCAGCCAGCCGCTAAAACGCAAATCGTCGCTAAGTTTAATATCCCAGTCCGGCTGAACTTTCCAGCGCTGCATATTGGCAGTGTCTTTTCCTGGTTCATTAACATAGTGATAGCCGTAATTACGGAAACCACCGGTCAGGCCGAAATTAACATCCTCGCTTTCGAGGAATTGATAGCGAACTTCCAGTTCCGGGCGATCAAACCAGGTACCGCGTTTCCCCTCGCTGTAATCAACCGGACCTTCCTGATAATAGGCCACAGATATTTTCCATGGTCCATTGGACGCATTAAAATAGACTGACGGCTCAGCCAGTCCATCCATATCTTCGCCCTGACCTTCAACGTTTTCTATTTCGTACATGGCACCGATATTAAAGCGCCAGTCATTTTTTTCAGCGGCCTGCACGCAGGCCACTCCTGCGCTCATAATCAGCGCAGTAGCGGACAGTAGGGTTTTCATTATTATTCCTTGTTAAAATACTCTAAAAAAACACCAAGATTCGGGGGGTATCCCCCCGGAATTTTATTGAATAGCCACTTCAGTGTCAGCATCAAAGAAATGGCATTTCGCCATATCAAAATGAATAGTGATATTTTCTCCTGCGTGATAATCATTCACTGCCCCAGCACGGACCACTAACTCATGCCCCCCAACGATGGTATAAAGCATAAACTCAGCGCCTGTTAATTCTGCGACGCTAATTTTTGCTGATACATTATTTTCATTATTAAGCTGCGGATGTATGTCTTCAGGACGAATACCCAGCGTAACGGCCTGATGCTCATAACCCTGCGCTTTTAGCTGTGCTAATTTATTTTCGGGAATGGTTAACTTCAGCGTTTCGGTAACGAATTTATTACCATCAATCGCGCCACGAATAAAATTCATGGCCGGCGACCCAATAAATCCGGCGACGAACATATTTGCCGGGTGGTTATACACCGTTTTCGGTGCGCCAACCTGTTGAACAATGCCATCCTTCATAATCACAATACGCGTCGCCATCGTCATGGCTTCGGTTTGATCATGGGTAACATATATCATGGTGGTATTCAGTTTCTGATGCAGTTTGCTAATTTCTGCCCGCATCTGCACGCGAAGTTTGGCATCGAGATTCGATAAAGGCTCATCCATCAGGAAGACCCCCGCCTCACGAACAATCGCACGTCCCAGCGCCACGCGCTGGCGCTGACCACCGGATAACGCGCCAGGTTTACGCTGCAGATAATCGCGCAGGCCAAGGATTTGCGCCGCCCAGTTAACGCGCTCCTCGATCACCGCCGGAGCAATTTTCTGCATCTTCAGGCCAAACGCCATATTGTCATAGACGGTCATGTGCGGGTACAACGCATAGTTCTGAAAAACCATCGCAATATTGCGCGATTTCGCCGGCACATCATTCATCCGTTTACCGTCAATCAGCAGATCGCCGCCGCTGATCTCTTCCAGGCCGGCGATCATGCGCAACGTCGTAGACTTCCCGCAACCGGAAGGCCCAACAAAAACAATAAACTCTTTGTCTTCGATTTCCAGATTGAAGTCTTTAACGACGTGCACCTGGTTGTCGTAAATTTTTTGAATATGTTGCAACGAAAGCTGTGCCATGTTGAATCCTTTACTTGTCGTGTTGCCAGAAAGCCGATAAGCACGGCCACGTCAGAAATTCGGTTGAAGGGAGCTGCAAGTTTGCCCCGTTCAGCCCCGTACCGATGCCAACAGAGCGCATGCCGCAGGCGTTGATCGCATCAACGCCCGCTTGAGCATCTTCTATGCCAATGCACTGCTGCGGGTCAACGCCAAGACCCGCACAGGCAGCCAGAAAAATCTCCGGATCCGGTTTCGAACGGGTAATCAGCGCCGCATCCGCACAAAAGTCAAAACAAGCGCTAAGATCAAGCGCCTGTAAAATAGTGGGCGCATTGAGCGACACGGAGGCCAGCCCCACCGGAATCCGCTCTTCCCGTAATGTCATTAACAGTTCGCGAATCCCAGGCAATACTGAGTCGACCGTTAACTGACACAGAGAATGGACGTACAGACGATTTTTTCTCTCAGCCAATTGTGCGCAAGTCTCGGGAGTAAACTCCCCCGCCTTTCCGCCGTGGTGCAAAATACGCTGCAGTGACTCGCCACGACTAATCCCTTTCAGGCTGTCATTAAATGCTTCGTCGATCGCAATCCCTATTTCGTCGGCTACCTGCCGCCACGCCAGGAAATGCAGATGCGCGGTATCGGTAATCACGCCATCCAAATCAAAAATGATGGCCTGTGGTTTGAGTATCATTCATCGTCCCCTTTTGTGGTAGCGGTCCCATGAATAGACGTAATAATACCGTCATAGGTAATCGCTGACGCCCCCTGGACGGCGATCTTTTCGCCATTAACCCACAAGGTAATACGCTCAGTGCTGCTAATGCGGATCTCTGCTTTATTGATAGTGACCTGCATATCAACGCCCTGCCAACGCAGTGGGAAAGAGAGAGTTTGCCAATGGTCAGGCAATGCAGGGGCAAGATGTAACTCCCCGTGGCGAACATTCACGCCAGCAAATCCCTGAATTGCGCCCAGCCAGATGGCCCCCGTCGCCGCTGCGTGAATACCGTCATCACAGCTATGTGGATCGTCTCCGAGATCGATAAGCGATCCTTCACGCCAGAAGCGATACCCCTGCTCTGAATCCCCACAACGCGCAGCCACAATCCCATGGATAGCCTTACTCAAAGACGAGTCATGAATGGTGCGCGGCTCGTAAAACCGCAGGTTCGCCAGACAGGTTTGCGGGTTGAATTGCTCCGGCAGCATATAAGTCAGCATCACCACATCGGCCTGTTTGAGAATTTGCATCTCATTGACCTCTGCGCGGGAGTAATCGAGCAAAATCGTCTGCTTGCCCGCTTTCGCTTTGTAACTGGACAGATCGATAACCGGTTTGCTCAAGAAGGTGTCGTCCTGAGGTAACACGCCATCGGACAACGCTTCCGGTCGCCACAGATGGCGTAAAAAATGCTCAGCACGGTGAATAAAGGTCTCATCGCTACAGCCCAGGCGACGCGCAAAACCGAGCGCCTGCTCCACGTTGTACCAGGCCATGTAGTTGGTGAACGCATTGTTGTTCACATGCTCTGTGTATTCATCCGGGCCAATTACATTGTGGATCTCTAAACGGTCATTAACCATGACGGCTCTGCTGATCCAGAACTTCGCTGTTTCCAGAAGCAGCGTTATACCTTCACGGGACATAAAGTTCATATCCCCGGTGGCATGCCAGTAATTAATCACCGCCCAGGCTATATCCGCCACGAGATGATGCTCAGCCTGTGCGGAGGCCACTTTCTGCCGCAGCCCGGTACGGATGTTGATCGCCGCGAATTCAGGCGTCTCCTCCTCACCGCTGCGCGCGCTCTCCCAGGGAAACAGCGCCCCCTGCCAACCATTGCGGCGGGCTTTCTCACGTGCGCCCGACAAATTATGCCAGCGGTAACGTAATAAACTTCTTGCGGTTTTCGGCTCGGTGAAGAGATGGAACGGTAACAGAAAGACCTCGGTATCCCAGAAAACGTGACCTTTATACCCTTCGCCTGTCAGACCTTTCGCCGCAATACTGCTGCGCTCATCGTGATCTGGCGTCATTACACGCAAATGATAGAGCGCATAATCCAGCGCTCGCTGATCGCTCATATCATTACTGGTGACCTGAACGCGACGGCTTTGCCACCAGGCATGCCAGTTAGCGGTCGACTCTGCCAGCAGCGCATCGTATCCCTGCTGGGCGCACGCTTCCAGATTACGTAGCGACTGGCGTGCCCAGGTTTCCAGCGACAGGCTGCGCTCGCTCGCCCAGTCGATCCAGCTAATTTTCGTCAGCGTAACGCGTTGTCCGGTTTTCGCCTGCACGCTATTGTGTTGTAACAACCGACGTTCTTTGGCGGTGAAGCAGCGCTGCGCCGCACCGTCTACGTCGCAAAACGTCGCGATCGCGATATCGTTGCGATTGTCCTGGGTGGTGTAAATGCCTTGCAGCAGATGCTGACCAAATACCCGGACCTGCGTTTCATCCAGATGCTGACGTCCATGATTGGTGATCGTGGCATCAATCCCGGTTGAGATGCCAATGCTCGCATCACCATCCAGCGGGGTAACGGCAACTTCCATAGCAAACAGCGGCAGTTTTTGCGCCGAGACAAACCGCCGGCTCTCAATAGCGAAACGTGCGCCGCCGGGCGCTCGCCAGACCAGGGTACGGCGTAATTCTCCGCTGGCAAAATCCAGTTCACGGTGCCAGCGCTCAATCACACCGCTGGTTAGCGAGAAAATCTCACCATTAAGCGCGATCTCCACGCCCACCACATCAGGCAGATTAACCAGTTCATTAATCTCACCTTTCCCCGCCCGGTGATACAGTCCCGCCAGATACATGCCGCGAGTTTGTAAGGTGTAGGCTTCTTCGTGGCTGGCGCGAATCCCCATATAGCCGTTGCCAAGCGTCATCAGCGACGCATATTTGTTGAGGCTGTGTGGGCAAAAAGCCGGTTCGGTTAGCATTACTGGCTTCGTCATAAGTCTACATATGTTCCTGTTTCAGCCGATTCATACAGTGCGGCAACCAGTTGTTGAATTACGACGCCCTGCTCTGCGTCCGCAATAGCGACAGGCTCGCCCTGAACGTGATTCACGAAGGCCTCCATGCTGCGAAAATGACGATTGTCATCGGCTATTTCGCGCTGGAACAACACGTCCAGCGTCCCGTCACGATCGGTATAGACCTGCGCCGGAAATAAGGTCGCCCCGGCAAGATCGCCGCAGAAATTGACGTTCATAATCGATTGTTCAGGAATATTCAGCGCGAAAGAGGTCTCAAGACGCAGGATCCCGCCGTTATGAAATTCGATCGTGCCGAACAGAGAATCCTCAACGGTGTACGTCGCGGGATCCCATGCCCCGAACTGGCCGCTGCTCTTACGTGTGCCAATACGCTGATAGCTGTGCGCGTTAACACGCTTTACCGCCGGGAAGCCCAACACATACATCGCGGCATCAAGCATATGGATACCGATATCAATCAGCGGCCCACCGCCCTGCAGTTCCTTGTTGGTAAAAACACCCCAGCCGGGTACGCCGCAGCGACGCAAAGCGCGGACATTAGTGACATAGATTTCGCCCAGCGCGCCTGCCATCACCTGTTCGCGAAGCAACTGGGTATCCAGTGCGAAACGATGGTGAAAATCATATGCCAGTACTTTTCCCATCCGCCGCGCCGTTTTACACATCTCCAGCGCCTCATCTGGCGTCATGGCCGGGGGCTTTTCGCACATCACATGACAGCCAGCGTTCAGCGCCAACATGGTGTGTTCATAATGAAAACGATTGGGCGAACAGATACTGACGATATCTGGCTTTGCTTCGCGTAACATCGTCTGTGGATCGTCCCAAACCTGCGGATTACCGTATTTCTCTGCCAGCACCTGCGCCTGTGACAGGCGGCTGTCACAGACAGCCACCAGTTCCAGATCGTTGCGGGTGCAGTAGTACGAAGCATGAACTTTATCCGCTACCTGCCCGGCGCCGATAATGGCGACACGTAGCGGAGCGCTTGTCAGTGCACTTTTCACGGAAATCCTCTTAGCAGGTACGCAGCCAGGCCAGCGACTGACGGTATGCTTCCGGCAGGTTCTCCGCCCGTACCCGTCCTTCATACACTACGTAACCCTGATAATTATCTTCACGCAGTTGGTCAAACAGCGCAGAGAAATCCAGCGTACCGCTCCCCGGCTGATAACGATGGTTATCCGCAATATGCACGTGACCCAGCAGATCGCGATTATCGTGCAGCGCCTGCGCCATATCGTCTTCTTCGATATTCATGTGGTAAAAATCACCAATGATTTGCACATGCTTCAGGTTGTTTTCCACGATATAGCGGCGAGCATCCGCCAGGGTGTTGATCATATGATCCTGATAGCGATTGAGCGGCTCGAGATACACCACCGTGCCCGTACGTTCAGCGACTTTATCGAGATAAATCAATGAATCACTGACGGCTTTGCGATCGCCTTCCAGGCTACGCGGAGAGGTCATCGGCGGTAGGCGGAAGGTAAACATGCCCCAGGCGGCAGGGACAATAATCCCTTGCCCGCCGACTTCGGCCAGCGCTTCAAGAATGCGGGTGATCTGCTGTAAACCATTCAAACGACGTTCTTCGATAAAATCACCGATCCAACCGTCATACCCTCCGCAGGCGGTGGTAACAGGCAGACCCGTTTCTTTGATCGCCGCTTTCACTTCCTCAAGATTGTTGACCAGCAATTTGCCGTCAATTTCAAAACCATCAAAACCCATATCTTTGATGTAACGGAATTTCTCGAGAATATTTCCCGGGAAAAAAGCCTGATTCTGTGTTCCGATTTTCATTTTCTGTATTCCTTAATTAAAACGTCACGCCCATTTTGATGCTCTGTTCCGGATGGCGATCGACATACTGCATATAGCTTTCCGGGCTGCTGGCGAAGGTGACTACCGGGTCGATAAGTTCTTCACAGTTCAGATAACCGTTCATCAACAGTTCCCAGCAGGTCTCCTCAATGCGCTTGCGATTCCAGCGCGGATAATCTGGATTTGGTTCACTGCAGGCGCGGGAGAAGACAATTTTGGCGTTGTTGAAATGCGCTTCACGGCCCAGGTTAAATCCTTCGGCAAAAGGCTTAGCGAAGGCGACATAGGAGATGGTGCCGCCATAGGCCAGCCCGCGTAACGCTGATTGCAGCGCATCCGCATAGCCGCTGGTTTCGATGATCACATCTGCGCCCTGTTTGCCGGTCAGCTTTTTAATTTCCATTCCCACGTCGGTGCCAATCGGATTCAGGCAGAAATCAGCCCCATGACGACGCGCGATATCACAGCGATGGGCAATCGGATCCACGCCAATCACCACTGACGCTCCCGCTTTCTTAGCCAGTTGCACGGCGATCTGGCCAATTGCCCCTAACCCGACGATGACCACAAAGTCGCCGACGCGCACATTGGCATCACGCACACCGCTCATGGCGAACTGTGCCGGGTCATAGCACACGGCATTTTTCCACGAACTGCCTTCCGGCATTTTGCGCAGTTTGTAGTTGTTCACGGCATTAAAGATGACCGTTTCTGCCAGTGGACCATATCCGCAGACAGAGTCGCCGACCGCGTAGTCGGTCACATCGCTACCACACTCAATGACATCGCCCACCACCATGTTGCCAAGCTGGAACTTACCGAACTCGATTCCGCGCGGCGCCCCTTCCGGACGCGGCATAAACATTTGCCATTCGCCGTTAAAATCTTCATCAATAAACGGACTGGCAGCGCGGAAATCGACTACTTCAGTGCCATGTTTGGGTGCGCCAAAACGTACGCGGACTTTCACTTCATTGGCGGATACCGCTCTGTCTTCATATTCCACCAGCGCTGCAACACGCGGTTCGGTGGCAACTAACTTCTTCATTTACAACTCCTTAATTAAACTGGCCGCTTAGCCTTTCACGCCGCCTGCGGTCAAACCACTCTTAATAAAACGTTCGGAAAGCGCATACATAATGACCACCGGCAATGCGGTAACCAACGATGCGGCCATCATGCGTCCCCAGATATAGTCAGGCGTACTGAACAGCGCGTTCAGACCGACCGGTAAGGTAAAATTGCTGGCGCTGGAGAGGAAAATCGAGGCAAACAGATAATCATTCCACGCGACCATAAAGCAGTACACAAAGACCGAAACCAGACCAGACATGGCCAACGGCACGGTGATGCGAAAGATAATTTGCAGACGATTTAATCCATCCATCATCGCGGCCTCTTCGATCTCATCCGGAATGGTGTCGAAGTAGCTTTTCAACATGAACACGGCTGTCGGCAGCGTTTGGGTCACCATGGTGATAATCAACGCCATTTCGGTGTCATAAATGCCGAGGGCCGTAATGATTTTGAACAACGGCACCACCAGCAAAATCCCCGAGAACATGTACACCGTGTAAAAGCTGGCGTTGATGGTCATCCGTCCCTTAAAACGCAGGCGGGACAGCGCATACGCTCCGAGGACGCCGAGAAACACCGCCACCACAGATGACGAGACCGATACCACCAGGCTATTACGGAAGTAGTCAACAAACGGGAAGATCATCGGGTTGAAAATGTCGATGTAATGTTCCAGCGTCCATTGCTGAGGTAACAGCGTGGGATGCAGCGAAATCGCCTCTTTTGCGCTTTTAAATGAGGTCATCAGCATCACAAAAAACGGAAATAACGTGATACCGAGGAAGACAATTAATCCACAGTAAAAGCCGATGCGGCCAAGCGTGCGCTTATTTGTTGCCATTGAGGTTCACCCGTTTTCTGGTCAGCAGGATAACAGCGAAAATGATGACGAAGAGGACGACAGAAATAGCGGCCGCTTTACCCAGGTCATTGAATGCAAAAGCCGTTTTATAGAGATAGACCCCGAGAATATCGACTTTGGTGGTCAGCAGATAAACATCGGCGAACATATAGAACATCCAGATCGTACGCAGGGTGACTACGGTCGCCAGCACCGGCATGATCGCTGGCAGCGTGACGATACGAAACCGTTGCCAGGCGTTCGCGCCATCCATTTCCGCCGCCTCATACAACGATTTATCAATAGTCTGCAAAATCGCCAGAAATGAGATAAAGGCATACGGGAAGTAGCGCCAGATGGCGAAAAGTACAACCAATGCGAAGCTGCTGCCGGGATTGTCGAACCACAGCGGCGCCTGATCGTACAGATGCAGCAGATCCACGCCGAGGTAGTTCACAATGCCGTAGCCGTTGTTGAACATGTATTTCCAGGCAAACACCAGCGAAATTGATGGCGTTACGTAAGAGAGGATCACCAGCGAGCGCGCCGTTTTTCGCAAACGAAACTCACGGTTAAAAAACATCGCCACTCCCAGCCCCAGCACCGTGCTCCCGGCAACAACCAGCGCGGTATACCAGACCGTCATCCACAGCGAATGCCAGAATCCGGGATCGGTTAAGATACGGATATAGTTGCTCAAGCCGACAAATGTTGACTCAATTTGTGGATTAAGCGGCAGACGCATAAAGCTGATTTCGATGTTAGATATCATCGGCCATGCGACTAAACCACCCAGCAAGAGCAAGCTGGGCGCCAGCAGCAGCATGGCAAATGGCATATCCGATCGACCTGAGAAGAACTTATTCATCACGGCTTTCCATTTCCCCATTAGCGCTGTTCAACAAGGTCATCCAGTTTGGTCTGGCTTGCCTTCATCGTCGTTGAAAGATCGGCTTTTCCTACCGTGACGTTGTGCACCATGGTGCTTATGATACCGGAACCCGTAACGTCGCCCATGCGGGTAAAGTTCTTATCGCCGACTGCGCCAAACACCTGAATATTCGGCAGTTCGGCAATCAGTTGATCGGGTAATTCACCCAGTGCTTTAATAACGGGGTTATCTTTCCACGTTGCGGTATTCACCACTGCTTTATTGACCGGGAGCGCAGCGCCAGGGGACATCATCACCCAGTCAGCAATGTTGTCGGCCTGCTCCATAAAGGTGACAAATTTTTCTGCGGCTTCTGTCTCTTCGGTTTTTTGACCTGCGGTTATGGTCAGCGATGTCAACATGCCGTAGACGGCAGACGTTTTTTCCGTCGGAACCATAAAACCAACATTTTTAGGATCCCCCTCCTTAATCACCGCCGGGAGGATATAGGTGGAATAAATAGCCATCGGCGCAGTGCCGTTCATGAAAGCGTCTTTGACCTCCATGATGTCGTTAGATCCCGGCATGGTATTCATCGCAAGCTGGCGGTAATACTGCAACGCCTGGGCCATCTCCGGCGTGTCGAGCGTGATCTTTCCCTGCGCATCGAAAACGTTAGCCTGGTTAGAGAGCGCGAACTGAGAGAAGGACTGTTCGGTCAATACGCTTTCCGCCGTAGGTAGCGCAATACCATATTTTTTACTGCCCGGATCGTTTAACTTCTGCGCCACTTCGAGCAGTTGCTGCCAGTCTTTCGGCTCTTCCAGCCCTGCTTTTGCCAGTGCATCTTTGCGATACCAGACCCCACCAATCCAGGCGCTAACCGGTACCCCAGTCCATGCAGAGCCATCTTCGGTACGCACAATACGCAGTACGCCATCATAAAACGCGTCTTCACCCACACCGTTGATGACCTGCGCCACCGCTTTGCGATCGATAAGCGATTCTTTGTCCATGACTTTCGCGTAGTCATGGCTGGTTTCAATGACTTCAGGAAGTGAACCGCTACGTGCGAGGGTAATCACTTTGGTGTTGTAAGCATCCTCTTCAACAGGAACCTGTTTGACGCTGATACCGGGGTTCTCTTTTTCAAAGCGCTCAATCAGTTTGGCAATAACCGCCTGCCGCTCCTGTTCTACAGAAGAGTGCATAAATTCAATCGCGACAGAGGATTTTTTATCATCCTTACACCCGGTAACCAGGGCGCAGGACACCAGTGCTGAAATCAGCACAATTTTAGCTTTAAGCATGGAATGTTCCTTTTTATTTCTTAATCCACATAACCTGCCAGGCGTGTAACGTTAATTCCTTACCCGAAATACTTTCTTCGCTAATCAAATCAAATCCATTTTCAATATCAATATTAATGGTTTGTGTCTGAGCGCTGATATTAAATAAACCAGTAATTTCTTCGCCTGTTTCTGCCGTACGTTTAATTTGCATAACGGCCGGTGTAACACTGTTAATCTTAAAATCACTATCAGGATGAAATGCTTTGTTATTACGCCGCAGAACAATTAATCGGGATAACTCATGGTAAATGGCGTGACGCAAACAAGTTTCCTCGGCCAGTTCCGTTTCTATTTGTCTTATATGATATTTTTTACGGTTGATCGCCCGGTTATAACCCAGTTTTTCCACACCTTCATAGTCATTGCGCGATCCGAGGATACTTTGAATATAAATCGCTGGCACACCAGGAAAACTCAGCAAAATGGCATGGGCAAGTATAAAGCGGGAAAATCTTTCAGCATCACTGCTATTACCCGGCGTTAACGCATCCATATAGGTTACGTTAATTTCATACGGGCTTCGGCTACCATCAGGATTATTCTTCCAGTTAACCAGGGCGCCTTCCTGTTGTAATTCCGTCACCAGTCGCATGATTTCATCTTCAGGTAACAGGCCCCGTAACGGGTTGAGGCCAATTCCGTCATGCGATGCGAGGAAATTAAACCATGTGGTCTCAGTCGATGGCAGTTCCAGTGATTGCGCCCACTGACACAATGTCGTTGTATCCTGGCGTTGCACCGCATGCAGCACCAACGGCGGCAGCGAGAACTGGTACACCATGTGCGCCTCATCGCGGCCATTACCGTAATAGGAAATGTTATCCTTATGCGGAACGTTCGTTTCAGTAATAATCGCCGTACCAGGTGCCGCGCAGTCAGCAATAGCGCGGAACAGTTTGATAAGCTGATGCGTTTTTTCCAGGTGAATACAGGTTGTCCCTGGCTCTTTCCACATAAAACCAACCGCATCCAGGCGGACATAATCAGCGCCCTGCTCCAGGTAACTCAGCAGTACATCGACCATCGCCAGTAATACCAATGGATTGGCATAGTTGAGATCGATCTGGTCGTCGCTGAATGTCGTCCAGAGATGACGCACAGTATTATCTTTCAGCGTAAACGGGGTCAGTAACGGTAATGCACGTGGGCGCGTGACGTTGCTCAGGTCCGTATCAGGATCCATCGCAATAAAGAATTCTTCATAACCGTCAAGCTGTTGCAAATAGTTATTAAACCATTCGCTTTTAGCTGACATATGGTTACAAACAAAATCAAACATCAGTCGACTGGATTCAGCTAATTGCTTAATATCATTCCAGTCACCGGTTTCTTCGGCAACCTGATAGTAATTAATTACTGAAAAACCATCATCCGATGACCACGGATAAAATGGCAACAGATGCACATGAGAAAATGTCGACTTAAGCCATTCATTATAAAACTGATTAAACGTTGGCAGCGGTTTTTTATCTTCCGCGTAAAATTGATCGGCGTAGGTGATCAGAACGACATCACCTTCATCCCAATGCGCTTTACGGTTTTTTTTAATTAATTTTTGTGATTTTTCTAAACGCGCAACCAGCGCTTCATAGTGAAGTGAAGAAAATGTGTCGCCATAGACTTCACTCAGACATTTTTGGATTTTTTGGTTCACCTTCATTTCTCGTGGTAGCGGTCCCATGACGCAAGAGACTACTCTGCCGGAAATAAGCTGTCAATCAGCTGAGGTGGCCTGGAGGGGGGTTATAAAAGAATTTTGGCAGCCAAAAAATCGTATTTGTGAGCTGCCGCAAATTAACTGAGGGAATGTTGATTAATTGTTGCTTGCTTTTGTTGTTTCGGATATCAGGGTTGATTACCTGAATAGCGTTTCGACAATTTTGTCGCTGCCCGGCTCAACAAAGGTTCAAGTACTAACGCCAGCAACATTTTTAGCGGACGTCGGGCCACGGACTTCACGGCCCACCCTGCTACTCCAGCCGGGCCATAGCGCAGCGCAGTCAACAGCACCAGCTTACCTGCTATTTTAAAGCCTGGCTTTACCTTTTGCCCGGCACGTTGCCAGCGATTATTCATTTTTAACCTCACAATTGGCGGAAGCGACTGCGTAATGTGAAGGTATCAGATGTCACATAACGCTCCATCTCACGCAAACGCTTTTCACTTGCAGCCAGCTCACGATCGACAGCATCCAACAACTCACCGCTTGATGGCTGCTGTTCTCCGGAAACCACGTTGTCCGGCATCGGATCCAACACAAACGTCAGTACGATGTAGGCGACAAAGGTGAAAAAGGCCAGACCAAAAAAGATGGACAGCACCACCAGGATCCGCACCAGTTTCACAGGAACATCGAGATAATGCGCAATACCCGCGCAAACCCCTTTCACCATGCCTTGCTGCGGTATACGCCACAGTTTTTTGTTCAGATTAACGCCCCCCATTAGCGGTCCCTCCAGTTTGGATGTTCAGCATCAAGGATGTCTTCCAGCGCTTGAATGCGCTCACGCATCCGCTGTGCGTCCTGGTTAAGTTCAGCCAGACGCTGTTGTTCACTTTGCGCCAGCTCGCCGCGACTGGAACGATTGCTGTAATGCAGCCAGAGCCAAATCGGTAAGACGAACAGCACAAAGATGGTTAACGGGATGGCCAGAAATAGCGCGCTCATGAGTACTCCTTACAGGTGATGAGCGGCGGCGCGTTCGGGCACCGCCAGATATTATTATTGCTTGTCTTGCTGCATTTTGGCTTTCAATTGCGCCAACTGCTCGCTGATTTCATCATCTGCTTTCAGGTCAGCAAATTGCTGATCCAAAGACTTCTGCTTACCGAAGTTATGGCTTTCAGCTTCAGCTTCCATTTGATCGATTCGGCGCTCAAAAGATTCAAAGCGCGCCATCGCTTCATCCAGTTTGCCGCTGTCCAGTTGACGACGAACATCACGGGAAGAGCTTGCCGCCTGATGGCGCAGCATCAACGCCTGCTGACGAGCACGGGTTTCACTAAGTTTGTTTTCCAGTTCACCAATCTCTTTTTTCATGCGCGCCAGCGTATCGTCAACCAGTGTTACCTCATGCTCCAGGGAGGCAATCAGGTCAGTCAGTTTCTGTTTTTCGATTAACGCAGAACGCGCCAAATCTTCTTTCTCTTTGCGCAGCGCCAGCTCTGCTTTTTCCTGCCACTCTGCCTGTTGGGCGCTGGCCTGTTCGATACGACGCGATAACTGTTTCTTTTCTGCCAGCGCGCGTGCGGAGTTTGAGCGCACTTCAACCAGCGTGTCTTCCATTTCCTGGATCATCAACCGCACCAGCTTCTGCGGATCTTCAGCCTTTTCCAGCAACGCATTAATGTTGGCGTTCACGATGTCGGCAAAACGAGAAAAAATACCCATAATGTAATCCTCACTTACTGTTCTGATATCGGGCAATGCCCTGCTGCTGTTCTAATGCACTTCGCATGCCAACTTTTTAATCTATTGAATTATTTGAAAATATCCAATTTTACCTGCCGGGATAAATAGGGTAAATTGGTGAATAACACTAACAAATGGTGAATTTCATCATGGCAGGATACAAAGATAATCTTCTGGGCGAAGCGAACAGCTTTATTGAAGTTCTGGAGCAGGTTTCTCATCTCGCGCCGCTGGATAAACCTGTGCTGGTCATTGGGGAACGCGGTACGGGGAAAGAGCTTATCGCCAACCGCCTGCACTATCTCTCCACTCGCTGGCAAGGCCCGTTTATTTCACTTAACTGCGCGGCGCTCAACGAAAATTTACTCGATTCCGAACTTTTTGGTCACGAAGCTGGCGCCTTTACTGGCGCGCAGAAACGTCATCCGGGTCGGTTCGAACGCGCCGATGGCGGTACGCTGTTTCTTGATGAACTGGCGACTGCCCCGATGCTGGTACAGGAAAAACTGCTGCGCGTTATTGAGTACGGAGAGCTGGAACGCGTCGGCGGTAGCCAGCCGCTGCAGGTCAACGTACGACTGGTTTGCGCAACCAATGCCGACCTGCCACGGATGGTGAGTGAAGGCACGTTCCGCGCGGACCTGCTGGATCGTCTGGCTTTTGATGTGGTGCAACTCCCACCGTTACGCGAACGTCAAAGCGACATCATGTTAATGGCTGAACATTTTGCCATTCAGATGTGCCGTGAGATCGGGTTACCGTTGTTTCCAGGGTTCACCGACGAGGCCAAAGAAACGCTCCTCCACTACCGTTGGCCGGGCAATATTCGTGAGCTGAAAAACGTCGTGGAGCGTTCGGTTTACCGACACGGGACCAGCGATTACCCGCTGAATGAGATTGTGATTGACCCGTTCAGGCGTCACACCGCACCGCCGCAGGCGCAGGAAACCAGAGCTGCATCCGTAACCTTACCGCTGGATCTGCGTGAGTTCCAACAGCAGCAGGAGAAGGAATTTTTGCAAACCAGCTTACAGCAGGCAAAATTTAATCAGAAAAAAGCCGCTGAATTATTAGGTCTGACCTACCATCAGCTCCGTGCGTTACTCAAGAAACACCAAATTTAGCGTACAGGGGCAGACGTTGGACGCGAGGGTTAAAACAGTTTACCATGATGCAATCACTGTATAAAAAAACAGGTTAATCATGATGACTCTGGCGTTAGTTGGCGAAAAAATTGACAGAAACAGATTCACTGGTGCGAAAGTTGAAAATAGCACATTTTTCAACTGTGATTTTTCGGGTGCCGACCTCAGCGGCACTGAGTTTATTGGCTGCCAGTTCTATGATCGAGAAAGCCAGAAAGGGTGTAATTTTAGTCGCGCTATCCTGAAAGATGCCATTTTCAAAAGTTGTGATCTCTCCATGGCGGATTTCAGGAATGTGAGCGCGCTGGGAATCGAAATTCGCCACTGCCGCGCACAAGGTTCAGATTTTCGCGGCGCAAGTTTTATGAATATGATTACCACACGCACCTGGTTTTGTAGCGCCTATATCACCAATACCAACTTAAGCTACGCCAACTTTTCAAAAGTCGTACTGGAAAAGTGCGAGCTGTGGGAAAACCGTTGGATGGGTACTCAGGTACTGGGGGCGACGTTCAGTGGTTCAGATCTTTCCGGCGGTGAGTTTTCGTCGTTCGACTGGCGGGCCGCAAACTTTACGCACTGTGATTTGACCAATTCAGAACTGGGCGATCTCGATGTCCGGGGTGTTGATTTGCAAGGCGTCAAACTGGACAGCTACCAGGCATCGTTG
>NZ_JAHLQZ010000086.1:0-16975 GCF_018919505.1 Citrobacter sp. S55_ASV_140 | reverse complement strand
CAGAAGTGAAACGCCGTAGCGCCGATGGTAGTGTGGGGTCTCCCCATGCGAGAGTAGGGAACTGCCAGGCATCAAATTTAGTGTGCTGATATGGCTCAGTTGGTAGAGCGCACCCTTGGTAAGGGTGAGGTCCCCAGTTCGACTCTGGGTATCAGCACCAGTTTTTCGGTTAAAGTTCGGCACTTAGAAAAGAATTTGTCTGGCGGCTGTAGCGCGGTGGTCCCACCTGACCCCATGCCGAACTCAGAAGTGAAACGCCGTAGCGCCGATGGTAGTGTGGGGTCTCCCCATGCGAGAGTAGGGAACTGCCAGACATCAAATAAGTGAAAAGGCCATCCGAAAGGATGGCCTTTTTGCGTTATGTTTCTTGCTAACCCGTAGGCCCGGTAAGCGCAGGCCACCGGGCAAAACAGAAGATTAATGAATCACCTGCGACAGGAATGCCCGCGTACGTTCTGACCTGGGATTGGCAAAAAACTCATCCGGTGGCGCCTGCTCTACAATCTCGCCAAGATCCATAAAGATCACCCGGTCGGCCACTGTGCGGGCAAATCCCATTTCATGGGTAACGCACAGCATAGTCATACCCGATTGCGCCAGACCGATCATGGTATCAAGCACCTCTTTCACCATTTCAGGATCCAGCGCTGATGTGGGTTCATCAAACAACATAATTTTAGGTTTCATACATAAAGAACGTGCAATGGCCACACGCTGCTGTTGCCCGCCAGAGATTTGCCCTGGATATTTATGCGCATGTTCAGCAATGCGAACTCGCTCAAGGTAGTGCATTGCCAACACTTCAGCCTCTTTTTTCGGCATCTTTTGCACCCAGACTGGCGCCAGCGTACAGTTTTGCAGGACCGTCAAATGAGGAAAGAGATTGAAGTGTTGAAAGACCATGCCAACTTCCTGCCTGACGCGCTCAATATTGCGAATGTCCTCATTGAGTTCAATCCCATCCACCACAATACGTCCTTGCTGATGCTCTTCCAGATGGTTAATACAACGGATAGTTGTCGATTTACCCGAGCCGGAAGGACCGCATAAGACGATACGCTCTCCTTGTTTTACCTGCAGATTGATGTTTTTCAAAACGTGGAACTGTCCGTACCATTTGTTGACGTTTTCCAGCGTAATCATCGCGTCGGTAGACTGCCTTAATAATTGGTTCATAAATTCCTCAGTGCGGTGTACGCCCGGTATTAAAACGTTTTTCCAGATGTTGGCTGTAACGCGACATACTGAAACAAAAGATCCAGTAAATCAGTGCGGCAAAAACATATCCTTCCGTCGACATACCCAGCCATGCAGGATCCACGGTTGCTTGCTGCACGCTGCTAAAGAGATCAAACAGGCCGATGATGATGACCAGACTGGTATCCTTGAACAGGGCAATAATCGTATTAACCAAACCAGGAATAACCAGCTTGAGGGCTTGGGGAAGAATGACCAACCCTTGGGTTTTCCAGTACCCCAGAGCCAGTGATTCAGCCGCTTCATACTGACCTTTTGGCAAGGCCTGTAATCCCCCACGAACCACCTCTGCAACATAGGCTGACTGGAAAAGAATGACACCGACCAGTGCCCGGATAAGCTTGTCGATACTGGTCCCCTCAGACATAAACAGAGGCAGCATGACAGAAGACATAAACAGGACGGTGATCAACGGTACGCCGCGCCAGAACTCAATAAAAATCACGGATAAAATCCGCACGACGGGCATATGGGAACGACGCCCCAATGCCAGTAGAATCCCCCACGGGAGCGCACCCGCAATACCGACGGATGCGATGATAAGCGTCAGCGTTAACCCGCCCCACTGCCGGGTTTCTACTCGCTCAAGCCCGAAAAAACCACCGTACATCAGCCACCAGACCACCAAAGGATAAACGACTGCCCAAACGGCGATATAACGACCACGGTGGGGAATGGTTTTCCAGAACATGGGAACGATTGAGACCAGGCCAATCAGCAGGGCCAGATTAATGCGCCAGCGCTGATCGTGTGGGTAAAGTCCATACATGAATTGTCCGAAGCGTTCATGAATGAACACCCAGCAGGCCCCCGCTTTGGTACAGTCAGCTCGGGTAGAGCCTACCCAGTTGGCCTGAAAAAATACCCAGTTCAACAGCGGTGGAAGGAAGGACCAAATTAGCCACACGCATAGCAGCGTGAGCAGGCTATTTGACCAACTGGAGAACAGGTTTTTGCGAACCCAGAACAGACAGCGGCTTGCCGGGTTACTGCTCTGGCGCGAGGGGTGAGACAGTAGTGCTTTTGTCATCATGGCTCCTTAGCGCTCGATCAGTGCGATACGACGGTTATAAATATTCATCAGTAGAGAAATGCTCAGGCTGATGATCAGGTACACCGACATCGTGATGGCAATAGTTTCAATGGCTTGTCCCGTTTGATTGAGTACCGTGCCGGCAAACAGGGAAACCATATCCGGGTAGCCAATGGCGGCAGCGAGCGATGAATTTTTAACGATATTCAGGTACTGACTGGTTAGTGGAGGAATGATGACGCGCAGCGCCTGCGGGATGATGACCTGGCGGAGCGTCACCGGATTTGGCAAACCCAGAGAGCGTGCTGCCTCATGTTGGCCATAAGGAACAGCCTGAATTCCTGCCCGAATAATTTCTGCAATAAACGCTGAGGTATACACTGAAAGCGCCAGCGTCAGAGCCGCCAGTTCAGGTATAAGCACCATGCCGCCACGAAAGTTAAAACCGCGTAGTTCAGGGATATCCCAGTGAAGTGCCGCGCCAAAAAACCATTGTGAAATCATTGGTAAGAGCACGATCAACGCCAGAGCTGTGGGCCAGGTACGGCGTAACTGACCGGTTTTGATCTGGTGCATTCTGTTGAAACGGAATAGTCCGAAGGTGACAACGACGGCAATAAGGACCGCGGTACAAAAGGCAAAAAGACCTTCTCCCATTTGCGGCGCCGGAATATACAGCCCCCGGTTGCTCAGAAACATTAAATCCAGCGCGTTAACCGCCTGACGTGGGCCGGGCAGGTTACGTAATACGGCAAAATACCAAAAGAAGATCTGCAATAGCGGTGGGATATTGCGGAACGTTTCGATATAGACCGTGGAGAGCTTTCGCAATAACCAGTTATCTGACAGGCGTGCCAGCCCGAGAAAGAAACCGAGAAATGAAGCGAAGACGATACATAGTGCGGAAACTAACAGCGTATTAAGCAGACCGACCAGGAACACGCGGCCATAGGTATCGCCTTGCTCGTAATCAATCAGATGCTGGACGATACCAAATCCGGCGCTGCGATCGAGAAAAGAAAATCCCGAGGTAATACCGCGACTGCTCAGGTTATTAATCGTGTTATGAATGAGATAGACCGCAATGCTAATGACCGCAATGACGGCGAGTATTTGGAATAACCAGGCGCGGACCGCAGGGTTAGAAAAGGATAGCGATCCTTTTACGGTTGAGCGGCGATGAAGCATAAGAAAACCTCGGTAACAATGACTCTGGGCTGAGCGCCGCAACTGCGGCGCCCGTTACATCACGTTGCATTAGCGCACCGGTGGCGCATATTGAATGCCACCGTTGTTCCAGAGGTTGTTCTGTCCACGTTTGATCTTCAATGGACTTTCCGATCCAACGTTACGTTCAAAGATCTCCGAGTAGTTACCTACTTGCTTAATAATGTTATAAGCCCATTTGTTATCAAGCTTCAGATCCTTACCATAATCCCCTTCTTTACCTAACAGATGCGCCATATCCGGCGTTGCAGGATTAGCCGCTTTTTCGTCAACGTTTTTCGAGTTAACACCCATCTCTTCCGCATTCAGCATGGCGAACAGCGTCCAGCGAACAATGGAGAACCATTCATCGTCGCCACGACGTACAACCGGACCTAAGGGTTCTTTAGAAATAACTTCTGGCAGGACAATCCATTCTGCAGGATTGCTCAGCTTGATTCGCAGGGCGTACAACTGCGACTGGTCGGAGGCCAGCGTATCGCAACGTCCTGATTCCAGTGCCTTAGCCGATTCATCCGAGCGGTCAAAAGTGACAGGGGTGTACTTCATATTGTTGGCTTTAAAGTAGTCAGCCACGTTCAGTTCGGTATCGGTTCCTGCCTGAATACACACCGTTGCGCCATCCAGTTCTTTGGCGCTTTTCAGGCCGGCTTTATTGTGGGTAAGAAAACCAATGCCATCGTAATAGGTTACGCCAGTGAAAGACATGCCCATACCTGCATCACGAGAGGAGGTCCATGTGGTATTACGCGAGAGCATGTCGACTTCGCCAGACTGTAACGCGGTAAAACGTTCCTTGGCGGTGAGTGGGGTATATTTTACTTTGGTATCATCACCAAATACGGCGGAGGCAACGCCTCGGCATACGTCGACATCAATACCTGAAAACTTACCGTTCGCATCGGCGTAAGAGAAGCCAGGCAACCCGTCACTGATCCCGCATTGCACAAACCCTTTTTTCTTTACGGCATCAAGTGTTGCGCCGGCATGCGCCTGATTTGCGATCGCAAGGAGCACGCCGGCCGCAGCCAGGCTGGCTATTATCATCTTTTTCATAGAGCATCCTGTGTGGAGGAATTATTGTTATGAAAACGTTCTGAAAACGTCTTTTACCGGTCTGTGGCTTTGGCCATACTCTTTTAAGCAAAGGTAGTGCCAGGTTTTTGCGCACGATTATTCGGCGCAATATGCAGAGTGTAGACAGGAAAAAATAAATGCAGCGCCCTGAAGTGGTGCAAAATTGAAACGTAAGCCACATTTCAGCGCAAAAATTTTAAAATCAGACAGGACGCGTGATAACGATTTCGGACGTTAATATTGATCGCGTGAGAATAATGAAAAGAAAACGCGGTGTAACAAAGAACAGGAAAAATGCTAATTTCAAGTCGTGGATATGTGAGGGATATCTATAATAATTTTATTATTCAGTAAGAGCTATAAACCAACGTTTTGTCTTATATGTGAATTTTATTTTTTTGCTAAAAGCGCGGTAACCACCGCGCCTTTAAAACCTTTAAGAAGAGTTATTTGGTCAGGGCAACTATCCCAAGCGTCAATCCGGCAACGGCGGCTGCGCCACCGGCGATGGCACCGGCTGTTTCCCAGTTATCCTGCGTGGTGCCTTTCATACAGGTATTGGTATGAACCAGGCGTCCCTGATCGTCGTATACAGGTACGCAGGGAGAATCGTGTGCACAACCGGCAAGAAACGCGGTAAGCAATGCAACGGATATTAATCTTTTCATGATGTTACCTCAAAAATAAGCGTTTCGCTAATTGAGCAAAGACAAACGCTAAGCCATCTGCGAACTCGGTCATTATTTTACCACTTCTTAAAAAAAGACTGACAGGAGGAATAATCTCAATTCATGTGGATTGTAAAAATAATGGATAAAAAGAAAGGTTGCGGGTGGGTTTGAAGGAACGACTTAAATGAAATAAATGGCTATCTTATTAATAAACAAAGAGAGAGTGTACTGATGAAAAAGGCGTCCGTAGACGCCTTTATTTTACAAATTAATCAGTGTGCCGACTAAAACGCCGTCTGACGACAACAAAGAAGACGGGAACAAAGAAGATCGCCAACAATGTTGCGGTTAGCATTCCCCCCATTACACCTGTACCAACCGCATTCTGCGCACCGCTACCCGCACCGTGGCTGATAACCAGAGGCATAACCCCCAAAATGAAGGCCAGAGAGGTCATCAGGATAGGGCGAAGACGCATGCGGGATGCCTCCAACGTCGCTTCGATCAGTCCTTTGCCCTCTTTATCCATCAGGTCTTTGGCAAACTCGACGATCAAGATGGCGTTTTTAGCCGAGAGACCGATAGTGGTTAGCAACCCAACCTGGAAATACACGTCGTTATTCATCCCACGTAGCGATGCTGCTAACAGTGCGCCAACCACGCCAAGCGGTACAACCAGCATCACCGAGAACGGAATTGACCAACTCTCATACAAAGCGGCAAGGCAAAGGAAGACAACGATGAGCGAGATGGCATACAGCGCAGGCGCCTGGTTCCCCGAGAGTCGTTCCTGATAGGACATACCTGTCCAGTCATGGCCGATACCGTTAGGCAGTTTCTCAGCCAGACTTTCCATCAGCGCCATCGCTTCACCGGTGCTTCGGCCTGGGGCCGCTTCCCCTAACAGTTCCATTGAAGGCATGCCGTTGTAACGTTCCAGACGTGGTGATCCGTAGATCCAATGTGCGGAACTGAACGTGGAGAACGGTACCATTTCGCCATTGGCGCTACGAACATACAGATTATTGATGTCTTCCGGCAACATACGGAATTTGGCATCGGCCTGTACGTACACTTTTTTCACGCGGCCACGGTCTATGAAGTCATTGACGTAATAGCCACCCAGCGCAGCGGAGATGGTTTCATTAATATCGGACAGCGAGACACCAAGGGCCTGGGCTTTTTCCTGATCAACATCCAGTTTGAACTGCGCGGTATCCTCGAGACCATTTGGACGCACGCGAACCAACAGGTCAGGATGTTTAGCAACCATGCCCAAAAGTTGGTTACGTGCTTGCGTTAACGCGGTATGTCCCAGCCCGCCCTGGTCAATCAGTTCGAAGTCGAAGCCGGTTGCGGTACCCAGTTCAACAATGGCTGGCATGTTGAAAGGGAACACTAAGCCATCACGAATCTGGCTAAACGCGCGGGTTGCTCTGGCGATAATCGATTCAACGTTATTCTCGTCGCCACTGCGTTCTTCCCAGGGCTTGAGGCTGACAAACGCCATCCCTGAGTTTTGCCCCTGTCCGCTGAAGCTAAAGCCGTTAACCGTAAAGACGCTTTCGACGTTGGCTTTCTCGTTATTCAGGTAGTAGTGGGTAACTTGATCCAGCACTTTCTGGGTTCGCTCTTGCGTTGCGCCGGCCGGAAGCTGAATCATCGTCAGGAATACGCCCTGATCTTCTTCTGGCAAGAAGGAGGTTGGAAGGCGCATAAACAACACCGCCATCCCAATCACGATAACCAGGTAGACGACCAGGTAACGCCCGGTTTTACGCACAATACCGCTGACGCTATTGGTGTAATGGTTGACGCTGTGATCGAATTTGGCATTAAACCAGCCAAAGAAACCGCTTTTATTCTCGTGATGTTCAGCCGATACCGGCTTCAACAGCGTTGCACAAAGCGCGGGAGTCAGGATCAGCGCTACCAGCACTGAAAGCGCCATTGCAGAAACGATGGTGATAGAGAACTGCCGATAGATAGCCCCGGTTGAGCCGCCAAAGAAGGCCATCGGGATAAATACCGCAGACAGCACCATGGCGATACCGACCAGCGCGCCCTGAATTTGTGACATGGATTTTTCTGTCGCCTCTTTGGGCGGCAGATTATCTTCCATCATCACACGTTCCACGTTTTCCACCACCACTATCGCATCATCAACCAATAGGCCGATGGCGAGTACCATGCCGAACATCGTCAGCGTGTTTATGGAGTAGCCAAACGCGGCAAGCACGGCAAATGTGCCCAACAATACAACAGGCACGGCAATGGTTGGAATGAGCGTAGCCCGGATGTTTTGCAGGAACAAATACATCACGAGGAATACCAGTATGATTGCTTCAAACAGCGTTTTCACGACCTCATGAATGGAGATAGTGACGAACGGCGTGGTGTCATACGGGTAGACCACCTTCATTCCCTGCGGGAAGAACGGTTGCAGTTCAACCAGCTTGGCTTTGATAGCGTTAGCGGTATCCAGCGCGTTTGCGCCGGTTGCCAGTTTGATCCCGAGACCGGAGGCTGGTTTACCGTTAATACGCGCGACCACGTTGTAGTTCTCACCACCCAACTCAATACGCGCGACATCCTTCAGGTGAACAACCGAACCATCGCTGTTGACGCGTAACGTGACCTTCCCGAATTCTTCAGGATCTTTCAGGCGCGTCTGCGCGATGATTGAGGCGTTAAGCTGCTGATTAGGCAACGCAGGCGTACCGCCCAACTGACCGGCGGCAATCTGATCGTTCTGCACCTGCAACTGATTGATCACATCAACCGGTGTGAGCTGGTACTTATTCAACAAGTTTGCATCCAGCCAGATGCGCATAGCGTACTGCGCACCAAACAGCTGCACGTCACCCACACCATTCAGACGGCTGATTGAATCTTTAACGTTCGAGGCGACGTAGTCGGAAATGTCATCCTGCGTGGTTTGTGGGTTGTCAGAAACGAAACCCGCGACCATCAAAAAGCTGCTACTTGATTTCTCGACGCTGATCCCCTGCTGCTGAACTTCTTGCGGCAGTAAGGGGGTGGCGAGCTGCAGCTTGTTTTGCACCTGAACTTGCGCGATATCGGGGTCGGTACCGGACTGGAAGGTCAGCGTGATGGTCACACTCCCGGCAGAATCGCTGGTGGAGGACATATACATCAGGTTATCGATACCGTTCATATTCTGTTCGATAACCTGCGTGACGGTATCCTGCACCGTCTGCGCATCCGCACCTGGATAGGTGGCGGAAATCGATACGGCAGGGGGCGCGATGGTCGGGTACTGCGCCACGGGCAGTTGCATGATTGCCAGAGCGCCCGCCATCATCAGAATGATGGCCAGTACCCAAGCAAAGATAGGACGCCTGATAAAAAAGTTAGCCATATCCGGTTACCTTATTGGGCTTTCGTCGCAGGGGTTTCGGTATCGGCGGTTGCTTTAACCTGAACGCCAGGGCGTGCTTTCTGCAAGCCGCTCACGATAACTTTGTCACCGGGTTGCAGACCTTCGCTGATGAGCCATTTGTCACCAATAGCTTGAGCGGCGACAACTGTCCGCGCTTCAACCTGGCTCTTGTCGTTAACGACCATCACGGTGGCATCGCCGCGTGGCGTGCGCGTTACACCCTGCTGCGGAACAAGAATGGCATTCGGTTGGACGCCTTCATCAATGCGCGCGCGCACAAACATGCCTGGCAGCAGCGTGTGCTGTGGGTTAGGGAATACGGCTCTGAGAGTGATTGATCCGGTGCTTTCATCAACCGTCACATCAGAAAATTGCAATGAGCCTTTCAGCGGATATGCCTGACCATTTTCCATCACCAGTTCGACGGTACTGCTGGCGCTGTCTTTATGCAGACTACCTTGTTCAATAGACTGCTTGAGGCGCATAAAGTCGTTACTGGACTGCGTGACGTCGACATAGATAGGATCGAGCTGTTGCACGGTAGCAAGCTCAGTTGCCTGACCATTCGTGACCAATGCGCCTTCGGTGACGTTAGATTTACCGATACGTCCGCTAATGGGCGATGTCACTTTGGTGTAGGCCAGGTTGATACGTGCGCTTTCGACCGCCGCTTTTGCCGCGATTACGGAGGCATCAGCCTGGCGGGCATCAGCAATTGCCTGATCGTACTCTTGCTGGCTGATGTATTTAGTGCCAACCAGCGGCACATAACGTTTTACCGTTAAATGCGCGATAGCGGCGGCCGCTTCGCTCTTTGCCAGTTCGCCTTTGGCGCTGTCATAGTCAGCCTGGTAAGTCGCTGGATCGATCTGATAAAGCGATTGACCGGCTTCAACATCGCTCCCCTCGGTGAAATTCCGTTTAAGTACAATTCCGCTAACCTGAGGACGGACTTCTGCAATACGGAATGCTGTGGTGCGCCCGGGTAATTCGGTCGTCACGGCTAAAGGGGCCTTTTCGACGACATGGACAGTCACCTGCGGCTCTGCGGGATGTGCTTGTGTTTCTCCCTGATCGTTACAACCGGCGAGTAATGCAGCGGAGATGATGATGAATGAGGGCAGGAGTGAAAACCTGGCATTTTTCGTCATTTCTATTCCTTAAAAAACCGAACGCTCGTTATTAACCGGGTAACAGCGGAGGTGATAACGCGCACAAGAAAAATAATAGTTGGCTATCCTACAAATTATTAGCTTGCGATGTAAGCAATACTTATTTATGGGCGGGGTTGACGGCACATAAAAGCAAAAAAAGATTAATCAGCTACCGTTTCATTGTGATATTTATAGCAACACTATGATGCTGATAAATACATCTTGAAATGATCATCTGATTGGTGAATATATTAGTTTCTGTTATTTGTTTTATCTATTCGTGTGTAATGTCCGTAATTAAATACTTTAGCCCTCGTCTAAATAAACGCTAAGTGATACATTTGTTCCAGATAGAAAATATTAGATAAGAAAGTTAATCATTCTCTACTCCAATCCAGATAGTCGGAATCATGGCCAGAAAAACGAAAGCGGATGCCCTCAAAACGCGACAGCACCTGATGGAAACGGCGATTGTACAGTTTGCCGCACGTGGCGTAAGTAATACGACGCTAAACGACATAGCGGATGCCGCCAATGTGACGCGGGGTGCACTTTATTGGCATTTCGAAAATAAAACTCAATTGTTTAATGAGCTATGGTTACAACAACCTCCCTTACGCGATCTTATTCAGGACAAGCTTATTGGTCGTTGGGGGAATAACCCTTTACAGCGGTTGCGTGAAAAATTTGTGGTGGGATTACAATATATTGCGGAGAACCCTCGCCAGCAGGCATTAATGCAGATTTTATATCATAAATGCGAATTCCATAAAGATATGATATCAGAGCAGGCCATTCGCGATAAAATAGGTCTCAGCCACCAAAGCATTCGCGATTCTCTCCAACGGTGCGTAGATGAAAATTTGATTGCCACCAGTCTGGATTTAGACGTCATCATAATTATTTTGCATGGTAGCTTTAGCGGAATAATAAAAAACTGGCTAATGAATCCAGAGAGTTATGATCTTTATGGGCAAGCGCCAGCATTAGTTGATAATGTATTAAAAATGTTAAGTCCGGATGGCTGTGTAATGCAATTAATACAGAGTGAAAACCAGGTTGGGTAGTTTAGCCGCCAGGGCCTGACGGCTGTCGACGGTGCTAGTCGAGATCGGCGCAGTTGACCAGCTTTAGAGGATTCACTGAGTTCATATTCCGGCACTTGTCGTGCTCTGTCGTCATCAGTTCTATCCACTGGATGAGCAGCGCATCAAAAAGAAAAACGAAGACCGCAAAAACAACCAGCCACCAATACTTGCGAATCATTGCTAAATCCTGTGTATTCATGCCCAAGCGTGCAGGGAATATACACGAAATCAGTAAGCTGAAAAGCAGACTTACAATGCCTTTACTTTACCGAAAGAGCGCCACTGTTTGCCGTTAATCGGCTCTTTTTGGACAGGTTTTTTGTCTTACGTTTTTTCACTTTTGCAAGTTCAGTCTCTGAAAAATGAGAACCGATACTCAGTCTTCTGAGCCCCATTTTTACGTATTCAGCATTGATTTCAATACCGACAAATTTGCGACCTAATTCCACAGCGGTGGCGCCGGTTGTAAAGCTGCCGGCAAACGGATCGAGCACTTTGTCATCCGGGTTGGAGGAAGCCAGAATGATCCGTTCCAGGAGGGCTTTGGGTTTTTGGGTGGGGTGATTTTCGTATTCATCCATCAGATAGCGAACGCGGGGAAAATCCCAGACATTGCCAGGTACTTTTTTCTGATTGTAAGGCTGGGGCGGATTCTTTCTATAGTCTATTAGCGCACGTTTAGCGCCCGTTTTGGCTTCAACCAGAATATCATCACGATTAAACGTGTAGTTTTTCTGATCTTTCACCATCATCAGGATAGGTTCATACATCGAACCAAAGTAGTTTTTAGCCTGTACCCCTGAGCTATCATATGACCACACGATACGGCTTTTGATGGTAAAAAGCTGGCGACATTTGAGGTCGATGTACGGCATGTTCTCCGTACTGTTCATGATGTACATGCTACCGTGTGGTTTGAGAATACGATGGCACTCGTCGATACACTCAAACAGCCACGCCAGAAAGGTCTCTTCGTCCCAGGATTCCACCATCCCGTCAAAGTCTTTGCCGATGTTATAAGGTGGGTCGGCAAAAATGAGATCGATGCTTTCAGCGGGTAGCTTTTTTAGCTCGGTCAGCGCATCACCCAGGATTATCTTTTTAGATTCATCGCCAAAATAGACAGGTTCACCTCTTGCGTTCATCGCCAAAGCCTCCCGTGTGACATTAATAAAAAAGGCGCTTCCCCATGCCGAGTAGCGCCTTTTAAAACAAACATTTAACTGATTAGTATCAGTTCATGCCGTATTTTTTCAGTTTTTTACGCAGCGTACCACGGTTGATGCCCATCATCAGGGCAGCACGGGTCTGGTTGCCGCGGGTGTATTGCATCACCATGTCCAACAGGGGCTGTTCTACTTCAGCCAGTACCAGCTCATAGAGATCATTAACGTCTTGACCGTTCAATTGAGCAAAATAGTTCTTCAGTGCCTGTTTAACCGAGTCACGCAGGGGCTTTTGAGTTACCTGGTCCTGAGAGTTAACGGTAGAAACGGTCAGTACGTCAGAATTTACGCGTTGTTCGAACATAGTTCTGTCAGCTCTTTATTTCTGTTTACGCAAAATTTTCGAAGTATGCCTCCAACGCCGCCAGCTGTTCGCTGGAATCTTCAATGGCGTTGAATGTGCGCCGAAACTGGTCATCCGGAGCGTGTTCCTGGAGATACCAGGATACGTGTTTACGCGCAATTCGGTACCCTTTTGCATGACCATAAAAGTCGTGCAGTTCCCGAACATGCGCACAAAGCAAGCGCTTCACCTCTGCCAGTGGCAGCGGGGGCAGCAGCTCCCCAGTGTCCAGATAATGCTGGATTTCCCGAAAGATCCAGGGTCTTCCCTGAGCAGCACGGCCTATCATCAGGGCATCCGCCCCCGTATAGTCGAGTACAGCTCTGGCTTTAAGCGGGTCAGTAATGTCGCCATTCGCGATAATCGGAATGGAAACTTTCTGCTTAACTGCCCGAATACTGTCGTACTCAGCATCTCCATTGAACAAACAGGCGCGGGTGCGTCCATGAATGGTCAGAGCCTGAATGCCACAGTCTTCAGCCAGTTGGGCAATCTCTACGCAGTTACGGTGTTCCGGAGCCCAGCCGGTGCGAATCTTGAGTGTGACAGGAACGTCCACTGCATTGACGACCTCGGTTAGTATTGATTTCACTAAATCCGGGTACTGCAAGAGGGCTGAACCTGCGAGCTTGCGATTCACTTTTTTAGCCGGACACCCCATATTGATATCAATAATCTGGGCGCCGCTTTCCACGTTAATACGTGCGGCATCGGCCATCTCAACAGGATCGCTACCGGCAATTTGCACCGTGCGAATTCCTGGCTCGTCAACGTGCACCATCCGTAAACGAGACTTGTCGCTTTCCCAAACCTGCGGGTTAGAAGACATCATCTCGGATACCGTCAATCCAGCTCCCATCTCGTAGCACAGCGTCCTGAATGGTCTGTCAGTGATGCCAGCCATAGGTGCTGCGATCAGGCGATTTCTGAGCTGGTGTTGTCCGATGCGCATGAGTTAAGAAATGACCATACTGTGACTGCAAGGCGGCGTATATTACGCATTTTTCGCACGAGATGAAAGGCCAAACTTTGACCAATCCACTGAGGTGGATCAATGAATTGCCGTAAATATGAACTCATGAAAATATTTAATCATATAAATCATAGTATTACAAAAATGTGTCGATTTTATATACGCATATAATTTTGCGTAACTTCTCATTTTTTCTTCAATTACAGAAGGTACTGACAAGATATTCTGCTGAATTAATCAGCAAATTACCTCGCTATTGTGTGATCGTTACCTCATTTTAGTACAGGATCTCGGTGCCACCTGAATTGCTGTCCGTAATCGTGCGTTCATTCAGCGGCTGCGGTGGACGATTGTTCGCTGGCCCAACAATGTAGTGAAATTTATCCAACTGTTCGGCGGAAAGGGCCACAGGCTTTTTCAGGACAACCCAGGTGACGCCTTCAGTACAGGGAGGCGTTGTTATCGAGCCACTGTAGAGCCAGTAGGTCTTATTGTCGGGTAGAAGCTGGTTGATATCGACGGGCGAAAAAATGGGCATGCTGTTGCCCTCCATGGTGGGAAAGGACTCCCACAGGTTTTGAATCGCCTGGTTAGGCTCACCAATGTCAAACATGACCGCCACAATGGCGATATCACCATGTTGGTTTTCGTGGGTCAACTGCAGCTCCAGTGGATAGATTTTACCGTTGAGGGTATGTTCGCCTGGAGCGTGAAAATCAAAATGTTTTAAATAATAGAGCTTTTCTTCAATTTCAATGAAATTAGGGGGGTAGGAGCTCATTGTTGCCTGCAGCGTATGGTTAATGCTGCGAAATCTTGTCGGGCCATCAATGTATTGTAAATTGAGCGCGGGCAGGCCGAGTTTGCTGGTTGTCGTGGTCTGGATATCAACGGGTGACTGGTTGATACCCGTCTGACACGTTGCATACTCTTTGCTTATTTTGCCCCACTGCGCAGGGCTGGTTTCTCCGGTATAGCCCCATGGCACGGCCAGCGTCTTCAGGGGCATTAAGCATGCTGCCAGTAAAATTGTTGTAAAACGATTGAAGTGCATGCGTTTACTTAACAAAAAATATAAAAATCAATTAGTTATTATATCGTTGGGTAAAGTATCAGTATGCTGGTCTGTTGTCTGAAAATGGCGTGGTCGGATAACCACGCCGGAAGGGATTATTTTTTCTGTCCGGTAATGCGACACCACTCTTCTTTCTCGATAACCGGATCGAGCGTAAAGAGGTCGGCATAGGCTTCACAGACGCTTTCCGCCTGGCTGGCAAGAATACCAGAAAGCCCCAGCAAACCGCCCTCAACGGGCAGCACGCTGATTAAAGGTGCGAGTTCACGTAATGGGCCAGCAAGGATGTTGGCGACCACCACATCGGCTTTCATCGACTCTGGCTGGTCTTTAGGCAGATAAAGTTCCAGACGCTCAGAAACGCCATTACGTTGGGCGTTATCACGGCTGGCCTGAATCGCTTGCGGATCGATATCTACACCAATCGCTTTCGCTGCACCCAGCTTCAGTGCCGCAATGGCAAGGATGCCGGATCCGCAGCCAAAGTCGATAACCGTTTTACCGTTAAGATCGAGACCGTCCAGCCATTGCAGGCACAGAGAGGTGGTTGGGTGAGTACCGGTACCAAATGCCAGACCCGGGTCGAGCATCACGTTGACGGCGTTCTCATCCGGGACATCGCGCCAGCTTGGGCAAATCCACAGACGTTCGCCAAAGCGCATCGGGTGGAAGTTGTCCATCCATTCGCGTTCCCAGTCTTTGTCTTCGAGCTGTTCGATTTTATGCGCGAAGCCTGTACCCAGTAGTGGGTGCTGCTCCAGAATCGCAACGACTTCTTTCATGTCGGTTTCTGCATCGAACAAGCCGATAACGTCGGTATCGCCCCACAGGCGAGTCTCGCCCGGCAGAGGTTCAAATACCGGCGTATCATGCGTATCCTGGAAAGTAATGGAAACGGAGCCCGCTTCCATCAGCGCATCGCTCAACTCTTCAGCGTTTGCACCGGTCGTGTTCAGTTTCAGTTGAATCCATGGCATAGCAAAACTCTTTATTTATCAGTAGTCAATATGGCGACTTGCGGAACGGCGGAACCGAAACGGTTGCCGATCAGGAAAGCCAGCAAACTTATCAGTAACGAGGGCACAATCGGATGAAAGCCCAGGTACTGAATGTTAAAAGTAGCGAGTACGGCATAAAGTACGCCGCCGACAATCATTGCGCTCAGTGCGCCTGCCGCGTTTGCCCGCTCCCAGTAAAGGCCCAGCACCAGCGGCCATAGGAAGACGGCTTCCAACCCGCCAAACGCCAGCAGGTTAAGCCAGATAATCATCTCTGGCGGCTTCCAGGCGGCCAGCAGCAGTAACGCGCCCAGCAGCAGAGTGATCACTGCCGACATGCGTTTCAGCCGTGTTTCATTTTGCAGTTGTTCCGGGCGAAGGTTCAGATAGAGATCTTTAATGATCGTAGCGGAACTTTGCAGCAATTGGGCATTGATCGTCGACATGATCGCGGCCATGGGCGCGGCGAGGAAGATCCCGGCTGCTACCGGCGGCAAGACTTTTACCATTAGCGTGGGAATAACCAGATCCGGTACCGTCAGGTCAGGGATCACCGCCCGGCCCAACGCGCCGGCCAGATGCATACCAAACATCAGGACAGCCACCACGATGGTGCCAATGATAATTCCACGGTGTACCGCTTTGCTGTCCTTATAGGAGATGCAGCGCACCGCCGTATGCGGCAGGCCAATCACGCCAAAGCACACCAGCACCCAGAATGAAGTCATAAACGTGGGGGACAGAATGTCATCAGCGCCCTGCGGCGAGACCAGTTTAGGATCGATGGTTTGCAGAGTGACTACCGCATTGCTGAGACCACCAGCGGCATGGACGACACCGACCAGCAGTACGATAGTCCCAATCAGCATCACCATGCCCTGCATCGTGTCGTTCAACACGCTGGCGCGAAATCCGCCGAACGCTGTGTATAACGCGATACTGACGCCAAAAATCAGCAGGCCGGTTTCGTAAGGGATACCCGCTGCGGTTTCCAGCAAACGTGCGCCGCCAATAAACTGTACGGTCATTGCACCGACAAACGCGACCAGCAGGCTGAGGCTCGCCAGCCACACCAGCAGGCGGCTTTGGTAGCGGGCAAACAGCATATCGTTGAGGGTAACCGCATTATAACGGCGTGCCAGAATGGCGAATTTTTTGCCGAGAATACCCAACGACAACCAGACGGCGGGTAGTTGGATCATCGCTAACAAAACCCATCCCAGCCCGTATTTATAAGCAGCACCTGGGCCGCCGATAAACGAGCTGGCGCTAATGTAGGTTGCCGTTAGCGTCATGGCTAACACGACCCCGCCCATAGAGCGGCTGCCGAGGAAATACTCATTCAGGAAGGTGCCGGTCGACCTTTTGCGCATGGCGTAAACAGAGAGACCGAAAACCACCAGAAGATAGGCGACCAGCGGCAAAATAACTTCAAGCTGCATCATCATCC
>NZ_JAHLQZ010000085.1:0-17063 GCF_018919505.1 Citrobacter sp. S55_ASV_140 | reverse complement strand
ATGGCGTGCACGTAACCCAGAGAGGCGTTGTTAAATGCCATGCCTGCGAGGAACTGCGCGTAAGCCATGGCTTCACGTGCCAGAGCATTGCTGCCATCTTCAACGGCAACCGGCAGATTTTCCGCAATCATGGTGACCGCTTTCAGCGCGCACGCATCGGTAATCGGGGTTGCAGCAATAGAAACGTAGGCTTCGATAGCGTGGGTCAGCGCATCCATTCCGGTGGCCGCCGTCAGAGACTTCGGCATACCGACCATCAGCGAGGAGTCATTGACCGACAGCAGCGGAGTGACGTGCTTGTCGACAATCGCCATTTTGATATGGCGTTCTTCATCGGTAATGATGCAGAAACGGGTCATTTCAGATGCTGTACCCGCCGTGGTGTTGATGGCAATCATCGGCAACTGCGGTTTTGCAGAGCGGTCAACGCCTTCGTAATCGCCGATATAGCCACCGTTAGCGGCCACCAGCGCAATGCCTTTCGCACAATCGTGTGGCGAACCGCCGCCGAGAGAAATAACGCTATCACAGTCGTTTTCTTTCAACATTTTCAGGCCAGCAGCTACGTTACTGGTCGTCGGGTTAGGATGCGTACCATCGTAAATTACGCTGAAAATATCATGTTCCTGTAATGCTTTTTGAATCTCGCCAGCCATACCTAATTTGGTCAACATGGCATCCGTGACAATCAGCGTGCGGCGAAAACCATATTCAGCCATGGTATTCATCGCGTCTTTTAATGAATCAGCGCCGATTATATTCACAGAAGGAATAAAAAATGTTGAAGCAGCCATTGTACGATCCTTAATTACTCTAAAGAGTCAGGAAGCATACGTGTGCATTTTCCAGCAAAATATGATCGCGGTTGTTATTTTAATCACATTCAAAATAAAAAAGCACATTAGGTTCATAATCTAATGTGCTGATTGCAATCAATATATATTTTGTATTAATTCATTTAATCTCTGAATTAATTGTTTCATTGTTTTTCAGGAAACAGTAATGCATCGCGTAATAAATGATCATTCCCGCGACGACGCGTAAAACCAATGCGGTCAAAATATTCCAGAATCTGGATAGCCAATTTACGCCCCACGTTAAGCCTGTCGCGAAAATCGGCGGCGCAGGTCGATCCTTTCTCCTGGTCCAGCTCGCGGATCATATTGGCGAAAGACACAATGCGATCGTTACGATAATAACGATCTTTCACGATCGCAGTAATAATGCCTTGCTGCGCCGCTTGTCGTAATACCACGCGCATCATTTGCTCATCCGTCCCGGTCTGTTTTGCCAGGTCGCGCACCCACCACGGCTCATCGCCAAAAAGCGGTTCTGCTTTTTGCCAGATAGCCTGCTGTTCATCGCTGAAACCCGCCTTGTGATCCGGCAAATGCAGCCAACCGTGATGGCTATGGATAGCGCCGCTCTCGCGCATCTTTTCAATCAGCAGCAATACCAGCGCTTCATCTTCCATCGGCAACGCCATACGACGCAGGCGTTCGCGCCCTGGCCCTGGCTCATCACGGTGCTGTTCGTGATAGGTCGCCAGCGTATCGAGGACTTTTCGCTGCCAACGCGCGGCAACGGGAGCATTCAACAGGCTATACCCCGCCTGAATAAAACCATGTTGCTCAATCAACGGACGCATACCGTTACCATTGAGCTGACGCGCCCAGGCGAAGTCAGGAATATTCACCGCCCCGCGCGACAGATGCAGCGCCAGGGCGTCGCCGTCGGTGTGCGCATTTTCGAGCGCCGACAACCACTGCAGATATTCCGGTTTACGCTTTCCGCGGCGCGGTGGGTTGAGCGTGACGACGCGTGCGCCAGCCAGCGTCGTGCGGGCAGAAATATCGCGCAGCACCAGGCGGTCGTTATCGGCGAGCCACAACGGTGTATCAAACACCAGTTCCGCCAGCGTACCTTCAAGCAATGAGATGCGCCCGGTGACATGGCTGGCCGCGTGGTGAATATGTAGCGGTTGCCACTGCATCAGCGGCGCGGCATGCTCTAAAGAGACAATCACGCGGGTAAAAGCCTCTGGCGGGACATCTGAAAGCAGCCAGTCGCCGCGATTTAGCGCTTCTTTTTGCGCATCGCCGGCAATATTCAGCGCAATACGCTGCCCGGCATGAGCATGCTCAGTAGCCTGATTTTGCGCATGCAAGCTACGTACGCGCATTGGCTTGTTGACGCCCGTCAGCCACAGCGTATCACCGACATTCACTTCACCGCTGAGCGCCGTCCCGGTCACCACCAGCCCTGCGCCTTTAACCGTAAAAGCACGGTCAATCGCCAGACGGAAGCTGTGATCGCGGGCATGCTCGCGCGAGGTTAATTGCAATAAATGGTCGCGTAGTTCTTCGATTCCACGGCCTTCACTGGCGGCAGTCACAAACAGAGCCGCATCGGCAAAACCATAGTTTTCCAGCGTGGTGTGTACCTCTTCACGCACCGTATTGATGCGGTCCTCATCCACGCGATCGGCTTTCGTGAGCGCCACGGTGATTTGCGGATTGCCCGTCAGTTGCAGAATTTGCAAATGTTCACGCGTTTGCGCCATCACGCCATCATCACAGGCGACAACCAGCAGCGCGTGGTCGATACCGCCTACACCCGCCAGCATGTTGGACAAAAACTTTTCATGTCCGGGAACATCAATAAACCCCAGCACCTGCCCATCCGGCTGCGGCCAGTAGGCATAGCCGAGATCGATGGTCATGCCACGCTTTTTTTCCTCCGGCAGACGGTCGGCATTCACCCCCGTAATTGCCTGTAATAACGTTGTTTTTCCGTGGTCAACGTGTCCGGCGGTTGCAATAATCATTTCAGCATCATCTCCATAAACCGGGTCTCGTCTTCAAGGCAGCGCAGATCCAGCCACATGCGGCCATCATAAATTCGCCCAATGATCGGCACGGGCAACGCACGCCAGCGGGCGGCCAGCGCGTCGAGGCGACTACCGCGCCCGTCATGTGGGGTAAAGGTCAATGCCGCGCTGGGTAACCTGTCGACAGGTAACGAACCGCTACCAATCTGCGACAGGCAAGGCATCACATTCAAAGCAAACTCGTCGCAGTAACGATCGGCAAGCTGCGCCTGTAATTGCTGGGCCTGCGTGTGGATCGCCTCTTGCGAGCGGGTGAGCTGGCGTAACGTCGGCAATTTCGCCGCCAGCGCTTCCGGATGCAGATAGAGCCGCAGCGTTGCTTCCAGCGCCGCCAGCGTCATTTTATCTGCCCGTAACGCACGTTTCAGCGGATGGCTCTGCAAGCGGGCGATCATCTCTTTTTTACCGACGATAATTCCGGCCTGTGGCCCACCCAGCAGTTTATCGCCAGAGAAGCTCACCAGACTCACGCCTGCGGCGATCAGTTGCTGCGGCATTGGCTCCTGCGGCAAACCATACTGACTGAGATCGACCAGCGAACCGCTGCCGAGATCCGCCACCACAGCTACATCCAGCTCCCGGCCAATGGCGGCCAACTCTGCCTCATCCACCGACTTCGTAAAGCCTTCAATGCTGTAATTACTGGTATGCACCTTCATCAGCAGGCCGGTATTTTCATTCACCGCCTGACGGTAATCCTTCGCGTGGGTCCGGTTGGTGGTCCCCACTTCGCGTAGCGTACATCCGGCCTGACACATCACATCAGGAATACGAAACGCGCCGCCAATTTCCACCAGCTCACCGCGCGAAACGACCACCTCTTTGCCGTTAGCCGTGGCGGCCAGCATCAGCAGAACCGCTGCCGCATTGTTATTCACGATACAAGCGTCTTCGGCCCCCGTCAGGCGACAGAGTAAATCCGCCAACGCCCGATCCCGATGTCCGCGCCCGGCATCATCCAGGCTGTATTCCAGCGTCACCGGCGTGCGCATCGCCTGCACCACCGCATCGATGGCTTCCTCGGCCTGCGACGCACGACCCAGGTTAGTATGCAGCACCGTTCCGGTCAGATTAATCACTGGACGCAACGCGCTTTGCGATTCACGTTCCAGCCGGGCTCTGGCTTCTTGCGCCCAGTCCTCACACCATGCCGGGAGCGCGTGGGCGTCGCGAATGGCTTCTCTGGCTTCGTCGAGCATGTGACGCAGCAGGTCAACTACCCGGGTATGACCGTGGGATTCACGTAAGGCGGAGAAAGCGCTATCGCGCAATAGACGATCGATAGCAGGAAGCTGGCTGTAGAGTGAACGCATGTCGGTTGTCATGAAAGGGCCTGGCTGTTGGTGGCCCTCTCCACCGCGGAGAGGGCTATCGATATAGGAAGGATTGTATCGTGACTTTGCTCAGGCGGACATAACGTGTATCAAGCCTTTGGCGGTTCCGTACGGGCAAAACTTTCGCGTTGAAAGAGCGTTTCCACCAGTTTGACCAGACGCGGGCGGTCCACACACCAGCCGGGCGCGACCCGACGGAAATTGAGATAGCCGACAGCGCAGGCAATCGCAATGGTGGCCAGGTTAACCGTATCCGTTTTCAGCGTACCGTTCGCCAGATAGCTTTCCAGCACATCCAGACTGCGGGTGATCTTCTCCCGCTGGCGTAACAACTCTGTTTCTGACTGCTGTGCGGCGGGGCGAGCCTGTTCGCGTACCGAGACTAAACCGGCATCCATAATGCCGTCTGCCAGCGCTTCCAACTGACGTACCTTCAGCGCCGCCAGCGGTTCACGCGGCAACATAGCTGGCGCAATATCCAGCAGCTCTATGTATTCCGCAATGATTGGAGAATCAAACCAATACTCGCCTTCATCAGTAACCAGCGCGGGCACTTTTCCTAACGGGTTATAGCGCGCCACGCCGCTATCCGCGTTGTAGGGGAGTTCATTTACAAATTCGAAGGTGATGCCCTTTTCCAGTAACAGAATAGAAATTTTACGCACAAAAGGGCTGGTATAGCTGCCAATGAGTTTCATGCCGGGTCCTTTTTGCCAACAAAAAGCTATGCCCAACGATTGGGGGGCACAGCTTAGTATGGCTCAGGTCAGCGCAAATGGCAGGTGATGACGGTCTCAATGATCCAAATAAAGGTAATGCATCCAGCTGGTCATGCGCAGCAGCACTTTACGCATCACCGACACATGGGCGAAATGGTCGGAATAGACCGCCACCTGGGCATAGATACCGTCCGGCAGCGCATCTACCTCGGCATTCGGATCCAGTTCAATGGTTGCCATTACGCCATCGGTACCCGGTACTACTGTTAAGGATTGTAATGCCCCCTGCGCCTGATAAGAACCTCCCGGCACAACGGGAAGGATACTGGTCAGCTTGCCGCTAAACACCTGGCCTGGCAGCGCGTTGAATACCACTTCGGCTTCATCGCCCGGTTCAAGACGCAGCAGTGAATTCTGGCGGAATTGCGCCACGATTTGCCGTTTTTGTTCAGGAATAAATACCATCACGGGTCGCAGAGGCAACGCGGCGGCGTAAGTCCCCGGGCGAATAAGCACCTGCGTCACGTAACCGTTGCTGGGCGCACGCACAACGGTCTGTTCAAGATTATATTTGGCTTCGGCAAGCTGGGCGCGCAGGGAGGCGACCTGGGATTGCTCACCGTTGACCATACTGTCTAACTGGCTCTGAATCTGGGTCTGTTCCGCTACTGAGCCTTTTACCAGCGCATCCTGAGCCAGATAGTTCTGGCGGGCATTGTCGATATCACTTTCGGAAAACGGGTTAACCTTCGCCTGGCTACCCTTCAAATAGCGCTGATAATCTTTATACAGGCGGTCACGTTCAGCAGACACGCGAGTGGTATTAGCGACCGCTTCCGACAGTTGCGCTTTCAAATTGTCGATGTTGTGGGTCGCGGTGACCAGGTCGGCCTGCAGCCGGTCAACTCGCGCCTGATAACGCACAGGATCGAGTTTAAATAACACTTCGCCTTTTTTAATCAGCTGATTATTTTTATCTGTTACCTCACTAACAATTCCTGTGACCTGTGGAGTGACGGGAATTGAAATAACCGCTTTTTGCGCCGTAAAGGTATACGGATGGTTATAGTTCATTAATAAGATGAGTCCCGCCACAATAAACACCCCACCTAATGCTGCGGTGGCAAGCGTCCACTGGTTTACCGGAATACGAAATATTTTAAAGATGGCCCAGGCGAATGCCACATAAGTCAGGACAATTAACAAATCCATGATTAAATCTCCGGAAAGGTGGAGTTATCGATTTTTTTATCCCCATCCAGTTTTTTTTCCAACTGGGCTATGCGCGCGGCCAGCACGGCGATTTCAGGGTCAGGTTCCTTTCCGGTCGGCGTGATGTGCGACTGCATCCCCCACCCCTTTTCGGGCTGGTAGAGCGTGGCCCAAATCCACAGGAACGGCCAAATAACATGCAACGTAAAAAGACTTACCCACCCTGCCGTATGGATAGCGTCGGCATGCGGATGGTTGCGCTTTTTAGCGATGTTATAGGGAATGTCATGGATGGCGATGATTCCGTAAAACAGAACCAGAAAAACGAAGATCAGCACGCCTAACGCGAAATAATTTAGAAACATACCTGCCTCGAATTCACGCTAATTAGAGTTTTTTTATGCCGGCAGCCGTACGCATCCTGGCTGATGCTTTGAACATAACCGCAGTTTGCGGTTTTCGCCATACCACAAAAAAAATATTTTTTCTGGTTTTAAGTTGCTTTATCTGGCAAGAAAAATATGAGCTCCAGAACCCGTCGCAGATCACATTTGGTTAAACCGAGACAAAAATACTTTGTGAATCACATCACAAAAATTCAACAAACAGCAAATACAAAAACGTGAATAAGATCACATTTAACCGCCATTTTTCGCGATTACTTGCACTGTGATGTTTTTTTGTACCATTATTTTGTGATGAAAATCACATTAACTGACACCACACACCCTATATTTACGTGACCAACATCACATTAAAGGCCGTCGACTGGACAGTTGAACGATTCAGTGCCAGATTTCGCAGTATCTACAGGGTCCGGCTACCTCCTGCCGCTACATTAACAAACCTCGGGCTTTCAGCCTGCGCGATAGCAAACATAAGAAGGGGTGTTTTTATGTCATCCGATATTAAGATCAAGGTGCAAAGCTTTGGTCGATTCCTCAGCAATATGGTGATGCCAAATATCGGCGCGTTTATCGCGTGGGGTATTATCACCGCATTATTCATTCCGACAGGGTGGTTGCCGAACGAAACGCTGGCGAAGCTGGTCGGTCCGATGATCACCTATCTGCTGCCGCTGCTGATCGGTTATACCGGTGGTAAGCTGGTGGGTGGCGAGCGTGGCGGCGTGGTTGGTGCTATCACCACCATGGGCGTTATCGTCGGCGCGGATATGCCGATGTTCCTTGGCTCCATGATCGCAGGCCCGCTGGGCGGCTACTGCATCAAAAAATTCGATAACTGGGTAGACGGTAAGATCAAATCCGGTTTTGAGATGCTGGTGAATAACTTCTCCGCAGGCATCATCGGTATGATCCTCGCCATCCTGGCTTTCCTCGGCATTGGTCCATTGGTTGAAGGTCTGTCCAAAATTCTGGCGGCAGGCGTTAACTTCATGGTTGTCCATGACATGCTGCCGCTGGCGTCTATCTTCGTTGAACCGGCAAAAATTCTGTTCCTCAACAACGCCATCAACCACGGTATTTTCTCACCGCTGGGTATTCAGCAGTCCCATGAGATGGGCAAATCCATCTTCTTCCTGATTGAAGCTAACCCAGGTCCGGGTATGGGCGTCCTGCTGGCGTACATGTTCTTTGGTCGCGGCAGCGCTAAGCAGTCTGCGGGCGGCGCGGCTATCATCCACTTCCTGGGCGGTATCCACGAAATTTACTTCCCGTACGTGCTGATGAACCCACGTCTGATTCTGGCCGTTATCCTTGGCGGTATGACTGGCGTATTCACCCTGACCATCCTGAATGGCGGTCTGGTTTCTCCGGCTTCTCCTGGCTCGATTCTGGCCGTGCTGGCGATGACGCCAAAAGGCGCTTACTTCGCAAACATCGCTGCTATCTGTGCCGCCATGGCGGTCTCCTTTGTGGTCTCAGCTATCCTGCTGAAAACCAGCAAAGTGAAAGAAGAAGACGATATTGATGCGGCGACCCGTCGTATGCAGGACATGAAAGCGGAATCTAAAGGCGCATCTCCGCTGGCGGCTGGCGACGTGACCAACGACCTGAGCCATGTACGTAAAATCATCGTGGCTTGCGATGCCGGTATGGGTTCCAGCGCCATGGGCGCAGGCGTACTGCGTAAGAAAGTGCAGGATGCCGGTCTGTCTCAGATTTCCGTCACCAACAGCGCGATTAACAATCTGCCGCCGGATGTGGATCTGGTCATTACCCACCGCGACCTGACTGAACGTGCGATGCGTCAGGTGCCTCAGGCACAGCACATCTCGCTGACTAACTTCCTCGACAGCGGTCTGTATACCAGCCTGACCGAACGTCTGGTCGCTGCACAGCGCCACAACGTGAACGAAGAGAAAGTCCGCGATCACCTGAAAGACAGCTTTGATGAGGGTGATACCCATCTGTTCAAACTGGGTGTGGAAAATATCTTCCTTGGCCGGAAAGCCTCTAACAAAGAAGAAGCGATTCGCTTTGCCGGTGAACAACTGGTGAAAGGCGGCTATGTTGAGCCGGAATACGTCGATGCCATGCTGGACCGCGAAAAGCTGACGCCGACTTACCTCGGTGAATCCATCGCAGTACCGCACGGTACGGTAGAAGCCAAAGACCGCGTGCTGAAAACCGGCGTGGTGTTCTGCCAGTACCCGGAAGGCGTACGCTTTGGTGAAGAAGAAGACGATATTGCCCGTCTGGTCATTGGTATCGCCGCACGTAACAATGAGCACATCCAGGTCATCACCAGCCTGACCAACGCGCTGGATGATGAATCCGTGATCGAACGTCTGGCCCATACCACCAGCGTGGATGAAGTTCTGGAACTGCTGGCAGGTCGTAAGTAAGCGTTATTGCCCGGTGGCGCTCACGCTTACCGGGCCTACAAAATCCTCTCCCTTGTGGAGAGGGTTAGGTTGAGGGGAAAGCTATGCGGTCCCTCACCCCAGCCCTCTTGGGTAAAAACATTAATGAAGGTTAATACTATGAAAGCATTACATTTTGGCGCAGGTAATATCGGTCGTGGCTTTATCGGCAAACTGCTGGCGGACGCGGGGATACAGCTGACGTTTGCAGATGTAAACCAGGTCGTGCTCGATGCCCTGAATGCCCGTCATAGCTATCAGGTTCATGTTGTGGGTGAAAACGAGCAGGTTGATACCGTTTCCGGCGTCAACGCCGTCAGCAGCATCGGCGATGATGTCGTCGATCTGATTGCCCACGTTGATTTAATCACTACTGCCGTAGGTCCGGTTGTGCTTGAGCGTATCGCTCCGGCCATCGCTAAAGGGCTGGTAAAACGCAAAGCGCAGGGCATCTCTACCCCGCTGAATATCATCGCCTGTGAAAACATGGTGCGCGGAACCACGCAGCTGAAAGGCCACGTCATGAACGCGCTGGCAGATGAAGACAAAGCCTGGGTTGAAGAACATGTTGGCTTTGTCGATTCCGCCGTGGATCGCATCGTGCCGCCATCTGCTTCTGCGACCAACGATCCGCTGGAAGTTACCGTCGAAACATTTAGCGAGTGGATTGTCGACCAAACGCAGTTCAAAGGCGAGCTGCCAAACATCCCGGGAATGGAATTAACTGATAACCTGATGGCATTTGTCGAACGTAAACTCTTCACGCTGAACACCGGGCATGCTATAACCGCGTACCTCGGAAAATTGACCGGTCATCAGACCATCCGTGACGCGATTCTCGACGAGAAAATCCGCGCAGTGGTAAAAGGTGCAATGGAAGAGAGCGGCGCGGTACTGATCAAACGCTACGGTTTTGATGCCGATAAACACGCGGCTTATATCCAGAAGATCCTCGGTCGTTTTGAAAACCCGTATCTGAAAGATGATGTTGAGCGCGTTGGACGTCAGCCGCTGCGTAAACTGAGTGCAGGCGACCGTCTGATTAAACCGCTGCTGGGCACGCTGGAGTATGGTCTACCGCACGTTAATCTGGTTACCGGTATTGCTGCTGCAATGCATTACCGCAGTGAAGAAGATCCGCAGGCACAGGAACTGGCCGCGCTGATTGACGAAAAAGGTCCACAGGCCGCGCTGGCGCAGGTATCCGGTCTGGATGCCAACAGTGATGTGGTGGCGGAGGCGGTTAACGCATATAACGCGACCAAATGATAGAGAATGTGGCGCAGGTCAGCCTGCGCCCGAATGACAGATTGTCAGATATGCAGGCAATAATGGAACAAACGCAGGCCTTTGAAAATCGTGTGCTTGAGCGTCTGAATGCTGGCAAAACCGTACGCAGCTTCCTCATCACCGCCGTAGAACTGCTCACCGAGGCGGTGAATATCCTTGTGCTTCAGGTATTTCGCAAAGATGACTATGCGGTGAAATATGCCGTAGAACCGTTGCTCGACGGCGACGGTCCATTGGGCGATCTTTCGGTTCGTTTGAAGCTAATCTACGGTCTGGGCGTACTCAGCCGCCCGGAGTATGAAGATGCGGAGCTTCTGATGGCGCTGCGGGAAGAGCTGAATCACGACGGCAATGAGTATGCGTTTACCGACGACGAGATTCTTGGGCCGTTTGGCGAGCTTCACTGCGTGACGGCACTCCCGCCGCCGCCACAGTTTGATACCTCAGACTCAGGTTTGCACGCCATGCAAATCCAGCGCTACCAGCAAATGGTACGCTCCACGATGGTACTTTCCCTGACCGAGCTGATTTCTAAAATCAGCTTAAAAAAAGCCTTTCAAAAATAAGGCCATGCAGGCTTATTTCTCTTCCTGCTGCGGTCGATAAAGCTGTCGATAGTACGCCAGACGTTGCAGATACAGCTGCGCATTCTCCTGCGGTATTTCAGAAGGGACAACGTTGCGCGGCGGTGTTTTATTCAGATACTCACGAAAAGCCTGGCTTGAGGCCATGAAATCAACAGTCTTATCAATAAGGACCGAAACATTCTCACCTATTTTCGCCATAATCTTCCCTCCTCCATGTATTAACCACGCTTAGCCTGCGCGGTTGATCATTTAAGTTTAGGATCGGTTGGGCGATTATATTGAGGAAAACGTGCTTCGCTATCAACCCGCCAACAGAAAGCGCCATCGCCGATCTTATTGCTTAAAATTCCTTATTAATCAAAAGCGTAATATTATCATTAGCTGATTAATACTTGCGGCATTTGATTATTTACCTTCGATTTGTTGTGAAGAATCCCGCTCTGCGCGCATACTATAGGATATACATTCTATTTTTTATCAGAAGCTATCCTATGAAAGAAGTCGAAAAAAACGAAATTAAACGCCTGAGCGATCGCCTGGACGCTATCCGCCACCAGCAGGCTGACCTGTCGCTGGTTGAAGCCGCTGACAAATATGCCGAGCTGGAAAAAGAGAAAGAAACCCTGGAAGCCGAGATCGCGCGCCTGCGTGAAGTACACGGCCAGAAGCTGAGCAAAGAAGCGCACAAGCTCACGAAACTTCCCTTCCGCCGCGCCATTACCAAAAAAGAACAGGCCGACATGGGCAAGCTGAAGAAAAGCGTGCGTGGTCTGATTGTCGTCCACCCGATGACCGAACTTGGCCGTGAAATGGGCCTGAAAGAGATGACAGGCTTCGCAAAAACCGAGTTCTGATCTCCTGCCGGGCAACATCCGTTTGCCCGGTCTTTCCCGCACCGCCAATTGGCCCTACCAATTATAACCAGATCCTACCATCACCTCACATTTCATTAAAATTCGCGTACAATACCGTTGCCAATAAATAACATCTGATTAACCATTCATTGTCATTACCCCTACACAACAATATTGGCAGGGCCACTTTTACACATAATGTGACGAAGAGATGAGCAAAGACTCATTTCATTATGTCTGAGGCCCCCAGGAGACCTGCAATGAATCTCTGGCAACAGAACTACGATCCAGCCGGTAACATCTGGCTTTCCAGTCTGATCGCATCGCTCCCAATCCTGTTCTTTTTCTTCGCCCTGATTAAGCTCAAGCTGAAAGGCTATGTTGCGGCGTCATGGACGGTGGTGATTGCTCTGGCTGTCGCCCTACTGTTCTACAAAATGCCGGTCGATCACGCTCTGGCCTCGGTGGTGTACGGCTTCTTTTATGGTCTGTGGCCGATTGCCTGGATAATCATCGCAGCGGTATTCGTCTATAAAATCTCGGTAAAAACCGGGCAGTTCGACATCATCCGTTCATCAATACTCTCCATTACCCCAGACCAGCGTCTGCAAATGCTGATCGTTGGTTTCTCCTTTGGGGCATTCCTTGAAGGTGCAGCTGGCTTTGGCGCGCCGGTCGCCATTACCGCCGCGCTGCTGGTGGGGCTTGGCTTTAACCCGCTGTATGCGGCGGGGTTGTGCCTGATCGTGAATACCGCGCCGGTCGCCTTTGGCGCAATGGGCATTCCGATTCTGGTTGCCGGTCAGGTTACCGGACTGGACAGCTTTGAGATTGGCCAGATGGTCGGTCGTCAGTTGCCGTTCCTGACGATTATCGTGCTGTTCTGGATTATGGCGATTATGGATGGCTGGCGCGGCGTGAAAGAAACCTGGCCTGCGGTAATGGTCGCTGGCGGCTCGTTTGCTATCGCCCAATACCTCAGCTCGAACTTTATTGGGCCGGAACTGCCGGACATTATCTCTTCGCTGGTCTCACTGGTGTGTCTGACGCTGTTCCTGAAACGCTGGCAGCCGGTACGTATCTTCCGCTTCGGCGACATGGGCGCTTCGCAGGTCGATATGGACCTGTCGCGCACCCGCTACACTGCGGGGCAAATCATCCGCGCCTGGTCTCCATTCCTGTTCCTGACAGCCACCGTCACGCTGTGGAGCATACCACCGTTTAAAGCGCTGTTTGCGCCGGGTGGCGCAATGTACCACTGGGTAGTGAATGTTCCGGTTCCGTTCCTCGACAAGCTGGTAGCCCGTATGCCGCCGGTCGTACACGAAGCCACAGCCTACGCGGCAGTGTACAAATTTGACTGGTTCTCCGCGACCGGTACCGCGATTCTGTTTGCCGCCCTGCTGTCTATCGTCTGGTTGAAGATGAAGCCGTCCGCTGCGCTGCAGACCTTTGGCAACACGCTAAAAGATCTGGCGCTACCGATCTATTCCATCGGGATGGTGCTGGCATTCGCATTTATCTCTAACTACTCGGGGCTTTCATCAACCCTGGCGTTGGCCCTGGCGCACACCGGCAGCGCGTTTACTTTCTTCTCGCCGTTCCTCGGCTGGCTGGGGGTATTCCTGACCGGGTCCGATACCTCATCTAACGCCCTGTTTGCCGCCCTGCAGGCCACCGCGGCTCAGCAAATCGGCGTTTCGGATGTGCTGATGGTGGCGGCAAATACCACCGGCGGCGTTACCGGCAAGATGATCTCTCCACAGTCTATCGCTATCGCCTGTGCGGCAGTGGGATTAGTGGGGAAAGAGTCTGATCTGTTCCGCTTTACCGTGAAACATAGCCTGATTTTCACCTGCATGGTGGGAGTGATTACCACCCTGCAGGCCTATGTCTTAACCTGGATGATTCCATGATAGTGATGCCCAGACGCCTGTCCGACGAAGTCGCTTCTCGTGTGCGGGCGCTGATTGAAGAACAACAGCTGGAGGCGGGCATGAAGTTGCCCGCTGAGCGCCAGTTGGCCGTACAGCTCGGCGTATCGCGCAACTCGCTGCGCGAGGCGTTAGCAAAGCTGGTGAGTGAAGGCGTGTTAATCAGCCGTCGCGGCGGCGGGACGTTTGTTCGCTGGCAGCATGAAGCCTGGTCTGAACAAAACATCGTTCAGCCGCTGAAATCCTTGATGGCGGACGATCCTGATTACAGCTTCGATATTCTGGAAGCCCGCCACGCCATTGAAGCCAGTACCGCCTGGCACGCAGCCATGCGGGCCACCAGCGCCGACAAAGAGAAGATCAGACTCTGTTTCGAGGCCACGCAGAGCGAAGATCCGGATCTCGCTTCGCAAGCGGACGTGCGCTTTCATCTCGCCATTGCGGAAGCCTCGCATAACGTGGTGCTGTTACAGACCATGCGCGGTTTCTTCGACGTATTGCAGTCTTCGGTTAAACAGAGCCGCCAACGTATGTACCTTGTGCCGCCCGTATTTTCACAGCTTACAGAACAACATCAGGCCGTGCTGGACGCCATTGTCGCTGGTGATGCCGATGGCGCACGTAAGGCCATGATGGCGCACCTCAGCTTTGTCCACACCACGATTAAACAATTTGATGAAGATCAGGCCCGCCAGGCGCGTATCACCCGCCTGCCCGGTGACCCTGGTGAGAATAGCAGGGAGAACAACACATGATTATTTCAGCCGCCAGCGACTATCGCGCCGCCGCCCAACGTATTTTGCCCCCGTTCTTGTTCCACTACATTGACGGCGGCGCATATGCCGAGCGCACTCTGCGCCGTAACGTCGAAGACCTGTCAGAAGTGGCGCTGCGCCAGCGTGTGCTGAAGAATATGTCCGATCTGAGCCTCGAGACAAAGCTGTTCAACGAAACGCTCTCCATGCCCGTGGCCCTCGCGCCTGTCGGCCTGTGCGGAATGTATGCGCGTCGGGGAGAAGTGCAGGCCGCCGCTGCCGCTGACGCCAAAGGCATTCCGTTTACGCTTTCCACGGTTTCCGTATGTCCAATTGAAGAAGTCGCTCCGACCATCAAGCGTCCGATGTGGTTCCAGTTATATGTTCTGCGCGATCGTGGTTTTATGCGCAACGCGCTGGAACGCGCCAAAGCGGCGGGCTGCTCCACGTTGGTCTTTACCGTCGATATGCCTACGCCGGGCGCACGCTACCGTGACGCCCATTCCGGTATGAGCGGTCCCAATGCCGCGCTGCGTCGTTACTGGCAAGCGGTTACCCATCCGCAGTGGGCATGGGACGTGGGCCTGAATGGTCGCCCACATGACTTAGGCAATATCTCAACCTATCTTGGCAAACCTACCGGCCTTGAGGATTACATTGGCTGGCTGGCGAATAACTTCGATCCGTCAATTTCGTGGAAAGACCTTGAGTGGATCCGCGAATTCTGGGATGGCCCGATGGTGATCAAAGGGATCCTCGATCCGGAAGATGCCCGCGATGCCGTCCGTTTTGGCGCGGATGGCATTGTTGTTTCTAACCATGGTGGCCGCCAGTTAGATGGTGTGCTGTCTTCTGCTCGCGCGCTGCCCGCCATTGCCGATGCGGTGAAAGGCGATATCACTATTCTGGCAGACAGCGGGATCCGTAACGGTCTGGACGTTGTGCGCATGATTGCGCTGGGCGCGGATAGCGTGCTGCTGGGGCGTGCTTATCTGTACGCACTCGCAACCCACGGCCAGGCCGGTGTAGCGAACCTGTTGAACCTGATCGAGAAAGAGATGAAGGTGGCGATGACCTTAACCGGTGCGAAATCGATTAGCGAAATCAGCCGCGATTCACTGGTACAGGAGCTGGGTAAGAACCTGCCAGCTGCATTAGCGCCTCTGGCTCAGGGTAGCGCTGCGTAACACTATCTCTCGTAAAATCGCGTTTTCTGCATGGTCGGCCTGTTCTCAGCCCGACCATTTTTTATGCAAAAATAACGACTGGTTAACATTTACAACCAATATATTTGACAACTTTTTATCCACCTGCCAAATGTATATACAAGCTAATACAAGAGCATTTTATACAGATACCCAAATAATTCGAGCTGCAGGAAGGCGGCAACGCAGCGAATCTCAGGAGCGTACATAAGTACGTGACTGGGGTGAGCGAGGAAAGCCAACGCACATGCAGCTTGAAGTATGACGGGTAGATAACAACCATCATAACGGGCGAGGGTGACATGGCTTATTCCGGTAAAGTGAATATCCAGCAGGCGATAGACGACAGTCCTTTTTCACGCTTCCATTGGGTGATTATTGTCCTGGGCTTTCTGGTGTTAGCCATTGACGGCTTCGATACGGCGGCGATGGGTTATATTGCGCCCACGCTCTCTGCTGACTGGGGCATCCAGAAGCAGGATCTCGGGCCTGTTTTAAGCGCCGCATTATTGGGTCTCTCATTTGGCGCATTATTAGCCGGACCGATTTCCGATCGGATGGGCCGTAAGCGCGTACTGGTCTTTTCCTGCCTGTTCTTTGGCCTCGCCAGTCTCGGCACCGCCTACGCACAGACGCTGAATATGTTAACGTTCTGGCGCTTCCTCACCGGGCTTGGACTCGGCGCAGCAATGCCCAATGCCATTACTCTGGTGTCAGAATTTGCGCCCAAACGCTGCCGTTCGATGGCAATAAACACCATGTATTGCGGCTTTCCATTAGGGGCTGCGGGCGGTGGCGTCATCTCGTCCTGGCTGATCCCCAACTACGGCTGGCACAGCGTGCTGCTCGCTGGCGCAATCGCCCCACTGACGCTCACCGTGCTGTTGGTGCTGTTCCTGCCGGAGTCGGTTAAGTATTTGGTGCACCGTGGCAAAAGCGTTGCGCAGGTGAAACGTATTGCCCAACGCTTTATGTCGGGCAGTCTGGAACAGGTCACCCAGTTTTATCTGGATGAAGACAAGGTTACGGTCAAAAAAGGCAGCGTGGCGCAGTTGTTCAGTATGCCCTGGCTGCCGGGCACGCTGATGCTGTGGATGACCTACTTTATGGGACTGGTTATCTATTACGTACTGCTGAGCTGGATGCCCACTCTGATGTTGGGCATGGGCTATCCGCTGGCGGAATCGGCCTGGTTAACTTCGCTGTTTACCTTCGGCGGTACGACCGGGATCCTGCTGGCCGGTTGGTTAATGGATCGCTGGGAAGCACATAAAGTGGTATCACTCGGCTTTATTCTGACGATGCTGTTTGCCCTCGCCCTCGGGTTTGAGCATAACCATATCATCCTGTTCGGCGCCCTGATCTTCCTGATGGGGATTACCATGAACGGTGCGCAATCCGGGCTGCAGACGCTGGCCGCAACGTTCTATCCTACCCACTGCCGCGCGACGGGTAT
>NZ_JAHLQZ010000084.1:0-17078 GCF_018919505.1 Citrobacter sp. S55_ASV_140 | reverse complement strand
GCGTTCGCGACTATATCCACGTCATGGATCTCGCAGATGGCCACGTCGCCGCGATGGAAAAACTGGCGGGCAAACAGGGCGTGCATATTTACAACCTCGGAGCGGGCATCGGCAGCAGCGTGCTGGATGTGGTCAACGCCTTCAGTAAAGCCTGCGGTAAACCGGTGAATTACCATTTTGCCCCGCGTCGTGATGGCGATCTTCCGGCCTACTGGGCAGATGCCAGTAAAGCCGATCGCGAGCTCAACTGGCGCGTAACTCGCACCCTGGATGAAATGGCGCAAGACACCTGGCACTGGCAATCACGCCATCCGCAGGGATATACGGATTAAGGATCAATCATGACGCAATTCAATCCTGTCGATCATCCACACCGCCGTTTTAACCCGCTCACCGGGCAGTGGATCCTCGTCTCACCGCATCGTGCAAAACGCCCCTGGCAAGGGGCGCAGGAAACACCATCTAAGCAGGTTCTACCCGCACATGACCCGGACTGCTTCCTGTGTGCAGGCAATACACGTGTTACCGGCGATAAAAACCCGGATTACACCGGGACCTATGTTTTTACTAACGACTTTGCCGCGCTGATGTCCGATACCCCGGACGCGCCTGACAGCCACGATCCGTTAATGCGCTGTCAGAGCGCGCGCGGTACCAGCCGCGTGATTTGCTTTTCGCCCGATCACAGCAAAACGCTGCCGGAACTCAGCGTGCCTGCGCTAACAGAAATCGTGAAAACGTGGCAGGAACAGACGGCAGATTTAGGCAAAACCTATCCCTGGGTGCAGGTCTTTGAGAATAAAGGCGCGGCAATGGGGTGTTCGAACCCCCATCCCCACGGACAGATTTGGGCCAATAGCTTTCTGCCCAACGAAGCCGAACGTGAAGATCGCCTGCAAAAAGCGTACTTCGCCGAACAGGGCGCGCCGATGCTCCTTGATTACGTCCAGCGTGAACTGGCTGATGGTAGCCGTACGGTCGTTGAAACAGAACACTGGCTGGCAGTCGTGCCCTATTGGGCGGCATGGCCGTTCGAAACGCTGCTGCTGCCAAAAGCGCATGTCCTGCGTATCACCGATTTGACCGACGAACAGCGCGCTGATCTGGCGCTGGCGTTGAAAAAACTGACCAGTCGTTACGACAACCTGTTCCAGTGCTCATTCCCCTACTCCATGGGCTGGCACGGCGCACCGTTTAACGGTGAAGAAAACCAACACTGGCAGTTGCACGCACACTTTTATCCGCCGCTGCTGCGTTCGGCAACCGTGCGCAAATTTATGGTCGGTTACGAAATGCTGGCGGAAACCCAGCGCGACCTGACAGCAGAACAAGCGGCTGAACGACTGCGTGCGGTCAGCGACATCCATTTTCGCGAATCCGGAGTTTAAATAATGAGTCTGAAAGAAAAAACACAATCTCTGTTTGCTGAAACATTTGGCTACCCTGCCACCCATACTATTCAGGCACCGGGCCGTGTAAACCTGATTGGCGAACATACCGATTATAACGACGGATTCGTTCTGCCCTGCGCTATCGACTATCAAACCGTGATTAGCTGTGCGGCACGCGATGACAGAAAAGTTCGCGTTATCGCGGCTGACTACGATAATCAAATGGACGAGTTCTCTCTGGACGCGCCAATTATCGCTCATGACAGCCAGCAGTGGTCAAACTACGTGCGTGGCGTGGTGAAGCATCTGCAAAAGCGTAATAACGCCTTTGGCGGCGCGGATCTGGTGATCAGCGGTAATGTGCCTCAGGGCGCAGGCTTAAGCTCTTCGGCTTCGCTGGAAGTGGCGGTAGGCACCGTGTTCCAGCAGCTTTATCATCTGCCGCTCGACGGGGCGCAGATTGCTCTGAACGGCCAGGAAGCTGAAAACCAGTTTGTCGGCTGCAACTGCGGCATTATGGATCAGTTGATCTCCGCGCTTGGCAAGAAAGATCATGCGCTGCTGATCGACTGCCGTACGCTGGGCACCAAAGCCGTTTCCATGCCTGAAGGCGTGGCGGTGGTAATCATCAACAGCAATTTTAAACGTACGTTGGTAGGTAGCGAGTACAACACCCGTCGCGAACAGTGTGAAACCGGGGCGCGTTTCTTCCAGCAACCTGCCCTGCGTGATGTCAGCTTTGAAACCTTTAGCGCAGTTGCTCACGAACTGGATCCGATTGTCGCCAAACGCGTTCGTCACGTGATCACGGAAAACGCGCGTACCGTGGAAGCTGCGAATGCGCTGGAAAAAGGCGACCTGTTACGCATGGGTCAGCTGATGGCGGAATCTCACGCTTCAATGCGCGATGACTTTGAAATTACCGTGCCGCAAATTGATACGCTGGTTGAGATTGTCAAAGCAACCATCGGCGATAAAGGTGGTGTTCGTATGACAGGCGGCGGCTTCGGGGGCTGTATTGTGGCGCTGATCCCGCAAGATCTGGTGCCTGCAGTGCAGCAGGCTGTCGCCGAACAGTACGAAGCTAAAACCGGTATTAAAGAAACATTTTACGTCTGTAAACCTTCACAAGGAGCCGGACAATGTTAAACGAAATTCCCGTAATGGCGCCCGACGGTCAGCCGTTCCGCCTGCTTACCCTGCGTAACGACGCAGGGATGGTGGTCACGCTCATGGACTGGGGTGCAACGCTGCTCTCTGCGCGTATTCCACTTAGCGATGGTAGTGTGCGCGAAGCCCTGCTCGGTTGCGCCAGTCCGGAGCAATACCCGGAACAGGCTGCGTTTCTGGGGGCTTCCATTGGCCGCTACGCTAACCGTATCGCCAACAGCCGCTATACCTTTGACGGCGAAACCATTGAATTGCTACCAAGCCAGGGTGATAACCAACTGCACGGCGGACCGAACGGTTTCGACAAACGTCGCTGGCAGATAGTGAATCAGAATGACCGTCAGGTGCTGTTTGCCTTAACGTCTGACGATGGCGACCAGGGTTTCCCTGGGAATCTTTGCGCCACCGCGCAGTATCGCCTGACTGACGATAATCGGATTTCGATAACCTACCGTGCCACGGTTGATAAGCCCTGCCCGGTAAATCTGACGAATCATGTCTATTTTAATCTCGACGGTGACAAAACGGATGTGCGCCAGCACAAGCTGCAAATTCTGGCGGACGAGTATTTACCCGTAGACGAAATGGGCATCCCGCATGACGGGCTGAAATCCGTCGCCGGAAGCACTTTTGATTTCCGTTCCCCGAAAATCATCGCCAGCGAATTTCTGGCCGATGACGATCAGCGCAAGGTAAAAGGTTACGATCACGCCTTCCTGCTCCAGGCACAAGGCAATGCGCGTACTCCGGCGGCTCAGGTTTGGTCTCAGGATGAAAAATTGCAGATGGTGGTTTACACCTCAGCCCCGGCATTGCAGTTTTACTCAGGAAACTTCCTTGGCGGTACGCCTTCACGTGGGCCGGAGGCCTATGAAGACTGGCAAGGTCTGGCGCTGGAAAGTGAGTTTCTGCCAGACAGCCCGAACCATCCGGAATGGCCACAGCCGGACTGCTTCCTGCATCCGGGTGAAGAGTATGCCAGCGTGACGGAATATCAGTTTATTCCTGCCTGACAGTTCATCCTGACAGGCCCGATAGCATAAATTTATCGGGCCTGTTGTTTGTTTTCCGCAGCAAACCCGCTCCCCCCCATCATCCAAAGACAAAATCGCAACCTTGAGTTCACAAGAACCTTACACTGTGGCGCTATTTTCGCTATGGTTATGCGTAAGCATTGCCGCTGACTCATTACGGCAATATAATGAGAATTATTATCATTAAATATGATTGATAGGAGTGAGTGTATGGCTGTAACTAAGCTGGTTCTGGTACGACACGGTGAAAGTCAGTGGAACAACGAAAACCGTTTTACCGGTTGGTATGACGTTGATCTGTCCGAGAAAGGCGTAGGTGAAGCAAAAGCGGCCGGTAAACTGTTGAAAGAGGAAGGCTATAGCTTCGATTTTGCCTATACCTCTGTGCTGAAACGTGCCATCCATACCCTATGGAATGTCCTGGACGAACTGGATCAGGCCTGGCTGCCGGTTGAGAAATCCTGGAAACTGAACGAGCGTCATTACGGCGCGCTACAGGGTCTGAACAAAGCAGAAACCGCTGAAAAATACGGTGACGAGCAGGTTAAGCAATGGCGTCGCGGCTTTGCGGTCACCCCGCCGGAACTGACCAAAGATGACGAGCGTTATCCGGGCCACGACCCGCGTTATGCCAAACTGACTGACAAAGAACTACCGCTCACCGAAAGCCTGGCGCTGACCATCGATCGCGTGATTCCTTACTGGAACGAAACCATTCTGCCGCGTATGAAAAGCGGTGAGCGCGTAATTATCGCTGCTCACGGTAACTCCCTGCGCGCGCTGGTGAAGTACCTGGATAACATGAGCGAAGATGAAATCCTCGAACTGAACATCCCGACCGGCGTACCGCTGGTGTATGAGTTTGACGAAAACTTTAAGCCGATTAAACACTACTATCTGGGTAACGCTGACGAGATCGCGGCAAAAGCCGCAGCCGTTGCTAACCAGGGTAAAGCGAAGTAATTTTTTCGCTCCCAATAAAAAAGCGTGGAATGCTCCACGCTTTTTTTATTGCCGGATGGCGGCGTTGCCTTATCCGGCCTACCGAGGGTAACCCGGATGAGTTTTTTACCCGCGGCGCGCTTTTACCGCTTCCGCCAACTGGCGTAACACCGCATCGGTATCTTCCCAGCCAATGCAGGCATCGGTGATGCTCTTGCCGTAGGTCAGGGGTTCACCGCTATCCGGGTTCTGATTACCTTCAACCAGATGGCTTTCAATCATCACGCCAATAATTGCTTTCTCGCCACCGGCAACCTGCCCGCAAACGTCTTTCGCAACATCCATCTGCTTTTTGAACTGCTTGCTGGAGTTGGCATGGCTAAAGTCGATCATCACCTGCGGAGAAAGCCCCGCTTTGACCAAACCTTCTTTCACGTCGGCAACGTGTTGAGCGCTGTAGTTCGGCTCTTTGCCGCCGCGCAGAATGATATGGCAATCGCCATTACCGCTGGTATTCACAATCGCCGAATGGCCCCATTTGGTTACAGACAGGAAGCAATGCGGCGCCCCGGCAGCATTGATTGCATCAATGGCGACTTTGATGGTGCCATCAGTACCGTTTTTAAAACCAACCGGGCAGGACAGACCTGACGCCAACTCACGGTGTACCTGAGATTCGGTGGTACGGGCGCCAATGGCGCCCCAGCTCATGAGATCGGCAAGATATTGTGGGGTGATCATATCCAGGAACTCACCTGCAGCTGGCAAACCGCTGTCGTTGATATCCAGCAGCAGTTTACGGGCGATGCGCAGACCGTCGTTGATCTGGAAGCTGTTATCCATGTGCGGATCGTTGATAAGTCCTTTCCAGCCTACGGTGGTACGCGGTTTTTCAAAATAGACGCGCATGACGATTTCAAGTTCGCCTTTTAACTCTTCACGTAGCGCCAGCAAGCGAGCGGCATACTCTTTAGCCGCTGCCGGATCATGAATAGAACACGGCCCAATCACCACCAGCAGACGATCGTCACTGCCTTTGAGAATTTTATGAATCGCCTTACGGGCATGCGCCACCGTATTGGCGGCATTTTCAGTAGCGGGGAATTTTTCCAGCAGTGCGACCGGGGGTAATAATTCGTTGATCTCTTTAATGCGTAAATCGTCGTTCTGATAATTCATGATTATTCCAGCGTTGCCATACTTATATAAATGAATGCAATCCCTCCAATCTATATCTTCAGTCATAAAGTGTAAACGGGGTTTTACACTTTGGACGGATTAATCCTGGAATAGGCCAAAAAAACGCAATAAAGTAGCGAAAAAAGAGATCCAGACTACAATTTATAACTGCAACAGCTTAAATTCTCATAAATTTCAAGATTCTATGCTGGTTTTAATTTGCATAGCAAAACTATTAACCATGTCCTGCTGATGTACTGGCACATGCACTGTTGGAAGACGTTATCCGACATCTCAATCATAACAGGAGCATAATATGCATATGACAAAGCTGACTTCACTCTTTTTGACGGCCACACTCAGCCTCGCCAGCGGCGCGGCGCTCGCAGCTGACACCAACACGCAGTCGAATAACGGCCAGGCAAATTCCGCGGCAGATGCCGGTCAAGTCGCGCCAGACGCGCGCGAAAACGTTGCGCCAAATAATGTCGATAACAACAACGTGAATTCGGGTGGCACAATGCTGCATCCGGACGGTTCATCAATGAACCATGAAGGAATGACCAAAGACGAGGTGCATAAAAACACCATGTGTAAGGACGGACGCTGCCCGGATGTGAATAAAAAAGTTGAGACCGGAAACGGCATCAATAATGATGCCGACACCAAAACTGACGGTACTACCCAGTAACGCTGAAAATAAAGCTAATAACGGGAGAGCAATAGCTCTCCTTTTTAATTTTATCATCCCAAAAACGGTATCATGACATACAGTAAAGGTGAGAATAACAAAGGGATGGCATAATGGCGCACTCACATACTCATACTTCCCCTGAACAACCTAAGGACAATAATGCCCGCAGATTGCTTTTCGCATTCTGCATTACAGCCGGATTTATGCTGGTTGAAGTGGTGGGTGGAATTATTTCAGGCTCGCTGGCGTTACTGGCTGATGCCGGACATATGCTCACAGATGCCGCCGCGCTTCTATTTGCCCTGCTGGCGGTCCAGTTCTCCAGACGCCCGCCCACTATAAGGCACACTTTCGGCTGGTTGAGACTCACAACATTAGCCGCGTTTGTTAACGCCATCGCATTGGTTGTGATCACCATTTTAATCGTCTGGGAGGCGATTGAGCGCTTCCATACGCCACGTCCCGTAGCAGGCGGCATGATGATGATCATTGCTGTCGCGGGTTTACTGGCGAACGTGCTCGCTTTTTGGGTTTTACATCGCGGCAGTGAAGAGAAAAACCTTAACGTCCGCGCCGCAGCGCTACACGTAATGGGCGATTTGCTCGGCTCGGTTGGAGCAATCATCGCTGCGCTGATTATTATCTGGACGGGCTGGACGCCAGCGGACCCAATTCTCTCGATTCTGGTTTCCGTGCTGGTACTGCGTAGCGCCTGGCGGTTATTGAAAGATAGCGTAAATGAATTACTGGAAGGCGCTCCGCTTACATTGGATATTGCCGCCTTGCAGCGCCATCTCAGCCGGGATATCCCCGAAGTTCGCAATGTGCATCATGTACACGTCTGGATGGTAGGTGAAAAACCGGTCATGACGCTGCATGTGCAGGTGGTCCCGCCGCACGATCACGACGCGCTGCTGGAGCGTATTCAACATTTCCTGATTCATCACTACCAGATTGAACACGCCACGATCCAGATGGAATATCAGCCATGCAATGGGCCGGACTGCCACCTGTATCAAGGCGTGTCCGGCCATGCACATCATCACCATTAATGGGACAGCGCGTGGGAACCCCGCTCACGCGCGCTGTTAATCCACAACCTGCTTCCGTTCAGGGCGATAACCGTCAGGATCATATATTCCAGTGACATGGCATATACGCCTTGCAGAGCAAAGATCACTACGCTAATGACGTTAATGATCACCCACAACAGCCAGTTTTCAACGTATTTGCGCGTCATCAGGATCATCGCCACAATCGACAGCACCATCATGCAGGAATCCCAGAACGGGAATGCATCGGGTTGCAACTCTGGAGCCGCTACCTGTAATCCCAGCCCCTGCATAATGTTCACGGCAATACGTGTCAAAAATGCAAACACCGGATCGATATAGACCGACATCAGGCCAATCGCCACCACGCAAGCAGCCAGCCAACCGATCGCTTTCGGTAACGGCAACCAGCGTATTTTCAACTCTGCCTCATGCTGGTTGGTTTGCCGGGACCAGGCATACCAGCCGTAGATATTCGCGGCAAAAAAGAAAACCTGCAGCAACAGGCTGGCATAGAGCTGGATCTGAAAGAAGATAATCGCAAACAGCGTGACGTTTATCAGTCCGAAGACGTAATTACTGATTTTCTCAAGGCTTGCCAGGCCAATACACAATAATCCGGCGATCGTCCCCACGGCTTCGATCCACGACAGATCGTAACCGCCCGCACCGATCGGAATATGTACCAGAATGTTCTGCGTGCTAAAAAAGTCCATCTTTTCCCCCAGAGCAAATAAATTACTTAAGCCCGAAGTGTAGCCGCAAATTCCAACATGCGGTTTAACGGCAGCAATGCACCTTCTCGCAGCGCTGCATCTACATGTATCTCGTGAGCAATCCCCCCTTGCTCCAGACCCTCAGCAATCGCCTTGAGGCCGTTCATCGCCATCCACGGACAATGCGCGCAACTGCGACAGGTTGCCCCTTCGCCAGCCGTTGGCGCTTCAAGCAACTCTTTATCGGGAACAGCTTGCTGCATTTTGTAAAAAATACCCCGGTCTGTCGCCACTATCAGTTGCTGGTGCGGTAACGATTTTGCTGCGTTGATTAACTGGCTGGTTGACCCGACCGCATCGGCCATATCAACGATGGACTGAGGGGACTCCGGATGCACCAGCACGGCGGCATTGGGGTAAAGCGCTTTCATGCGTGTTAAAGCCTGAGTTTTAAACTCGTCGTGGACGATACACGCCCCCTGCCAACAAAGAACGTCTGCACCGGTCTGTTTTTGCACGTAGTTGCCCAGATGTCTGTCCGGGGCCCAGATGATTTTTTCACCCAAACTATCAAGATGCTCAATAAGTTCAACCGCAATACTGGAGGTCACGACCCAGTCGGCACGTGCTTTAACTGCTGCTGAGGTATTGGCGTAAACCACTACGGTGCGATCCGGATGCGCGTCGCAAAACGCGCTGAACGCATCAATCCGACAACCCAGATCTAATGAACATTCTGCCTGCAGGGTTGGCATCAGGATGGTCTTTTCCGGGCTGAGAATTTTGGCGGTTTCTCCCATAAATCTCACGCCCGCAACCAACAGCGTAGAAGCGGGATGTTTTGAGCCGAACCGCGCCATCTCCAGAGAATCAGAAATACAGCCGCCGGTCTCTTCGGCCAACTGTTGGATTTCAGGATCGGTGTAATAGTGCGCGACCATAACGGCATCACGCTCTTTCAGCAGGCGCTTGATTTTTTCACGGTAAAATTGTTTTTCGTCCGCACTCAGCGGTGCTGGCTTCGGCGGAAATGGATAAATTGCAGCTTCAGGATCAAACATCACGCTCATCTTGCTTTCTCGTTTTACTGGCTTAACGAAATAACCGATTAAAAGCGTGACACACGCCATATTCGGTTTAGTTTGTTTTATATGCTAAACAAGATAGCGGATTAGTGCAGAAAAGTCACAATAATTGCGTGTGATGAGTACCGGATGGCGACTGGCGTCTTATCCGGCCTACATTTGGCACCCGTAAGCCTGATAAGCGAAGCGCATCAGGCAAGCAGGTTCGAATCTTCCATATTGCAGATAGCAAAAAGGCGCCGCAAGCGCCCTTTTTACACTGGTGGGGCGTGCAGGATGACTCGCTTCGCTCGCCCTTCGGGTCGTCGCCGTAAACGGCTCCGTTGTCTCACTACGTTCGACCCGAACCTTCTGCAGGTTCGAATCTTTCATATTGCAGATAGCAAAAAGGCGCCTTTAGGGCGCCTTTTTACACTGGTGGGGCGTGCAGGATTCGAACCTGCGACCAATTGATTAAAAGTCAACTGCTCTACCAACTGAGCTAACGCCCCCTTATAGGGTTTACTTCTTTATACTTTCAGGATGGTGGGTCGTGCAGGATTCGAACCTGCGACCAATTGATTAAAAGTCAACTGCTCTACCAACTGAGCTAACGACCCGCTCGGATGTCACCTGAAAAAATTTTACTCGGAACCACCAGGAATTGGTGGGGCGTGCAGGATTCGAACCTGCGACCAATTGATTAAAAGTCAACTGCTCTACCAACTGAGCTAACGCCCCGAGTGGTGGGTGATGACGGGATCGAACCGCCGACCCCCTCCTTGTAAGGGAGGTGCTCTCCCAGCTGAGCTAATCACCCGATACTACGCTGGATACTACTTACTAACTGAGTTAGTGGTGGGTCGTGCAGGATTCGAACCTGCGACCAATTGATTAAAAGTCAACTGCTCTACCAACTGAGCTAACGACCCACTTTTTTCGCCGCTTTCAGGCTGTTTGATATCCCTTGGCAACGGCGGCATATATTACTGATTTCAGATTTTAGCGCAACAAAAATTTCGAGGTAAATAACTCAACTGCTTAGGAATCACACGACGCGACCAGAAATAACACGATTTCTGGTCGCATGGTGGTCATTACATCGCGTTAAGGCGTTTTTGCGCTTGTTTCGCGCCATCAGTGCCAGGATATTTAGTGATAACCTGCTGATAAACCGCTTTAGCTTTTGCTGTGTCGCCCTTGTCCTGCATGATGACGCCGACTTTATACATCGCGTCTGCAGCCTTAGGTGATTTTGGGAAGTTTTTAACTACCGAAGCGAAATAGAACGCGGCATCATCTTTTTTACCCTTGTTGTAATTCAACTGACCCAGCCAATAATTGGCATTTGGCAGGTAAGTAGAGTCCGGGTACTTTTTGATGAAGTTCTGAAATGCTTCAATCGCGTCATCCTGACGGGATTTATCCTGTACCAGGGCGATTGCTGCATTGTAATCGGTATTAGCATCGCCAGTTTGTGCCGGAGCCCCTGACGTTGCCGCAGCCCCCGCATCAGGCGCAGGGGTCGCCGCCCCGCTCTGATCCCCACCCGCAGACTGCGCCGCAGGCGCGCTACCGCTGCCAAGATTATTCATCTGCAGCAATATCTGTTTCTGACGTTCAACAACCTGATTCAGTTGATACTGATTTTCCTGAATTTGACCACGCAGAGAGTCAATATCGGACTGATTATCGGAGAGTTGTTGCTGGAGTTGGGTTAAAAGCTGACTGTGAGCGTTAGAAATACGCTCGAGTTGAGTGACACGGTCTTCGACCGAGCCTGAGCCGACACTACTGATTGGCGCCTGTGCAAAAGCGGCCCAGGGGGCCGCTATGCCAACCAGTAACGACAGACTCAACAAATGATGTCTGAAGTTACTGCTCATGCAATTCTCTTAGTAAACCAGTACGGCACGACGGTTTTTGGAGTAAGCCGCTTCGTCATGACCCAGTACTGCAGGTTTTTCTTTACCGTAAGAAACGATGGAGATCTGGTCAGCAGAAACGCCTTTACCCTGCAGGTACATCTTAACGGCGTTTGCACGACGCTCACCCAGGGAAATGTTGTACTCAGGAGTACCACGTTCGTCCGCATGACCTTCTACGGTGACTTTGTAAGACGGGTTGCTACGCAGGAAGTTAGCGTGCGCATCCAGCATTGCAGCGAAGTCAGAACGGATATCGTACTTGTCCAGATCGAAGTAAACGATGTTGTTCTGCTGCAGCTGCTGCATCTGAAGACGCGCTTGCTCTTCAGAAGACATGTTGCCGCTGCCGTTTGCATCCATACCAGTGCCGGCACCCAGCATGCCTTCGCTGCCGTCATTGCTGGCGTTCTTGTTAGAAGAACATGCCGCAATAGCCATAACAGGCAGAGCAATCATCAGCCCTTTCAGCACTTTGTTCAGTTGCATTTCAATGATTCCTTTATTAATCAATTATTTATTATCACAGATACGGCGACCAGGCCGGGAATTTAACCTGACCATCAGTTGCCGGAAGACGCGCTTTGAAACGCCCATCTGTAGAAACCAAATTCAGCACGGATCCCATCCCCTGAGAAGAGCTGTAGATTACCATAGTGCCGTTAGGTGCCAGACTTGGCGTTTCATCCAGGAACGTTGACGACAGAACTTGTACGCCACCCGCTACCAGATCTTGTTTGGCAATGTGTTGCTGACCGTTAGCCGAGCTTACCATTACCATAAATTTACCGTCGCTGCTCACATCCGCATCCTGGTTTTGCGAACCTTCCCAGGTAATACGCTGCGGAGCACCGCCGTTGACGTTAACTTTGTATACCTGCGGACGACCGGCCTGGTCAGAAGTAAAGGCCAGATTCTGGCTGTCCGGGAACCAGGTAGGTTCAGTGTTGTTGCTGCGACCATCCGTCACCTGACGGATTTGACCAGAACCAATGTCCATAACATACAGGTTCAGGCTACCGGTTTTAGACAGGGCAAACGCCAGTTTGCTGCCATCCGGAGAAAACGCAGGTGCGCCGTTGTGACGCGGGAAAGAAGCGACCTGACGAACAGCGCCGTTAGACAACGTCTGAATAACCAGCGCAGAACGACCGCTTTCGAAGGTCACGTAAGCCAGTTTTGAACCGTCCGGAGACCACGCCGGAGACATCAGCGGCTGCGGAGAACGGTGTACCACGAACTGGTTGTAACCATCGTAGTCGGACACGCGTAATTCGTACGGGAACTGACCGCCGTTGGTCTGGACAACATACGCGATACGGGTACGGAATGCGCCCTTAATGCCGGTCAGTTTTTCAAATACTTCGTCACTGGCTGTATGGCCCGCGTAACGCAGCCATTGCTTGTTCACTTTATAGGTGTTCTGCGCCAGTACGGTACCCGGCGCGCCGCCGGTATCAACCAGTTGATAAGCCACGCTGTAGGAGCCATCCGGATTCGGCGTTACCTGCCCGACCACGACGGCATCAATACCCAGCGCAGACCATGCAGCAGGTTGAACTTCCGCCGCGGTGCCCGGCTGCTGCGGCAGACGAGAACGGTCTAATGGGTTAAATTTACCGCTGTTACGCAGGTCAGCGCCAACGATACCACCGATATCTTCAGGTGCAGCACCCGGCCCTGCCCACTTGAATGGGACAACGCCAATCGGGCGTGCCGAGTCCACCCCCTGGGTGATCTCGATACGTACTTCTGCATGCAGCACTGCTGCCCACAGCATCAGAAAACCAAATGCTACTCGTAATGCCTGCTTCATCATATCTCCCTTATCTGGACGGAACGCCCACGATAATTTAGCAGAATGTTAACAAACTCAAATACACAAAACTACCAGAACTCTGTCTCAACCTTAGACTGTTTCCCCCGATTTCTCAGGGGTTGTTATTACAGTTTAAAGTCCAGTTTGGCATCTTTTACTTTTTCATAAACAGCCTGGCTAGGCGGTTTAGGAATTCTGGCTGTTTTCGCAGCCGTCAGCGCAGCCTGGCACAATGCCGGATCGCCGCCCTCTTCGGTCACATCCAGTAACAGACCATCGGGTGCTAACTTGATATGTAGTACGCAAGATTTGCCCGCATACAAATCAGCACCATACAGACGGCTCTGGATCGCATTACGAATTTGAGAGGCGTAAGCACTGATATCAGCGCCAGATGCGCCGCCATTTGCACCACTTGTACCACTATCTTTCGCCGGCTGACCGTTTCCTTTCGCTCCACCACCTGATTTCGGCGCATTCTTACCGGAGCTTAAGTCACCCAACAGGTCGTCAACGCCCGAGGCCGCAGCGGCCTTCTCAGCAGCCGCTTTTTTCGCAGCAGCGGCTTTATCTGCCGCAGCTTTCTTGTCAGCAGCAGCTTTGTCAGCGGCAGCTTTCTTGTCTGCAGCGGCTTTTTCCGCAGCAGCTTTCTTTTCAGCCGCCGCTTTTTCAGCAGCTGCTGCTTTTGCGGCAGCGGCTTTTTCTGCTTTTTCGGCGGCAGCTTTTTCTGCTGCAGCTTGCTTAGCAGCTTCAGCCTGGGCTTTCTTCGCGGCGTCTGCGGCAGCCTTAGCGGCTTGTGCTTCGGCAACTTTCTTCGCATCAGCGGCGGCTTTAGCGGCTTCAGCCTCAGCTTTTTTCTGTGCGTCCGCAGCGGCTTTCTTCGCGGCATCTGCCGCTTGTTTCGCCTGTGCATCCGCCTTGGCCTTCGCGTCTGCAGCAGCCTTCGCCGCAGCTTCTTCAGCCTGTTTCTGCTGCTCTTGCGCTTTCGCGGCGGCAGCTTCAGCCTGTTTCTGCTGTTCCGCTTGTTCGCGCACTTTTTCCTGCGCGGCTAAACGTTCTTTTTCCAGCTGCTTCAGGCGCTCTTGCTCAGCGGCCTGTTTCTCGCGAAGTTCTTCAGCCTGCTGCTGCGCCTGTTTTTCACGCTGCTCTTCTGCACGTTTCGCACTTGCCTGCTGTTGCTGCTGCCTGTCGTACTGTTGCACAACGGCGCCAGGATCAACCATAACGGCGTCGATGGACGAACCGCCACCGCCGCCGGCTGAAGCATCAATGTGCTCATCGAACGAACTCCAGATCAGCGCTGCAAATAAAATGACATGCAGCACCGCTGAAATAATTATCGCCCTTTTGAGCTTGTCGTTTTGTTCGGTTGCCTTTGACACTCTCGGTTCCCAAAAAACTGTTCGCCTGTTACGCGCTATCTTTCAAGCCAGCAATACGCAGACATCAGATTGGCTGCGTCATCAAGCCAACCGATTTCACGCCTGCACTGTGTAACAAGTTCAGCGCTTTAATTATTTCATCATAAGGCACGTCTTTCGCACCACCGATTAAAAAGACCGTTTTCGGATTGGTCTGCAGGCGGCTTTTCGCTTCCGCAATAACCTGCTCCGGCGGCAGTTGATCCATACGATCTTTTTCAACCACCACGCTGTATTGCCCAATACCGGAAACTTCAATAATGACCGGAGGTTCGTCGTTACTGCTGACGGCTTGCGATTCGGTCGCATCCGGCAGATCGACTTCCACACTCTGGGTAATGATCGGCGCGGTTGCCATAAAGATCAGCAGCAGCACCAACAGTACGTCGAGCAGCGGTACAATATTGATTTCGGACTTAAGTTCGCGACGACCTCGTCCACGCGTTCTGGCCATGGCTTACCCCTTGTTGCTCTCGCTAACGGTAAACGCCTGGCGGTGCAGAATCGCGGTAAACTCTTCCATAAAGTTGTCGTAATTCAGTTCCAGCTTGTTCACGCGCTGATTCAGTCGGTTGTAAGCCATAACCGCCGGGATTGCCGCAAACAGACCGATAGCCGTCGCAATCAACGCTTCCGCGATACCCGGTGCGACCATTTGCAACGTTGCCTGTTTTACCGCGCCCAGCGCGATAAACGCGTGCATGATCCCCCAAACGGTACCGAACAGACCGATATACGGACTGATGGAGCCGACGGTGCCGAGGAATGGAATATGCGTTTCCAGCGTTTCCAGTTCACGGTTCATCGAGATTCGCATCGCACGGGATGCCCCCTCAACGACCGCTTCCGGCGCATGGCTATTGGCCCTGTGCAAACGCGCAAATTCTTTGAATCCGCTATAAAAAATTTGTTCCGATCCCGCCAAATTATCACGACGCCCCTGACTTTCCTGATACAGGCGTGACAACTCAATACCAGACCAGAACTTGTCTTCAAATGCTTCTGCTTCACGTGAAGCGGCATTCAGAATACGGGTCCGCTGGATAATAATGGCCCAGGATGCGATTGAGAAACCAATCAAAATCAACATGATAAGTTTAACCAGAAGGCTTGCCTTCAGGAACAAATCAAGGATATTCATGTCAGTCACTGCTTAAACTCCGCGACAATAGACTTGGGAAGCGCACGAGGCTTCATTTTGAGTGGATCAACGCAAACAATCAGAACTTCGGCTTCATTCAGCACGGTGTTCTCTGCGTTGACAATGCGTTGCGTGAAAACCAATGAGGTGCCACGCATTGACGTAATTTCGGTTTGGACTTCGAGCATATCGTCGAGCCGCGCAGGCGCAAAATACTCAAGAGTCATCTTGCGCACCACAAAGGCTACGCGCTCTGCCAGCAGCACCTGCTGACTGAAGTGATGATGACGCAGCATCTCTGTGCGTGCTCTTTCATAAAAAGCGACGTAGCTGGCGTGGTAAACCACCCCACCGGCATCAGTGTCTTCATAGTAGACACGAACCGGCCATCGAAACATATACTTATTCATTCTTACTGCCTCTTTGTTGGCTTCGTCCACTCACACCCGTTGCTTACCCTGGTAAGCGCCTGGTGACTCGCGTTTTTGCCGCCGCGATGCATCAAGAATGTCGTTGTATATCGCGCTGTCTTCACTGTACATCCCGGTAATGCAACAAAAGGTTAGTGCTTTCAAACTTCGCTACTATACGCGCGGGAATGGTGCTTTGGAATGGGGGAAAGTAAACGGAGAGTAAAAAATTATGGGCTTATGCAAGCCCATAAATATTTAAGGATGTTTCTTATTCAAAAGAAGAAGAAAATCAGACCAACAACGAGGACTATATCCGCGATCAGCGGGCAGAAGATGCCCTGCCAGTGCACCGCGCGAGGACGAAAGCCAACGCCGTGAATGATGCCAGCGCAGACAGCCCACATCAGCAGAAAACCATGCCAGATTTCAAGCTCACTGGTTTTGGCCGCGAAACGTGACGGGTCCCAGAATATGCAGCCAGCCAACACGATTGCCAGCACAAAGGAAAGCGCCCGCAAGGGGCGCTTGTCCATTACCGCATAAACCATCGCGATAAGGTTGATCATCAGCTTTCTTCTTGTCCGGCTTTGCCTGATTCAACGTGCTCAAGCGCCAGGGCTGTGATTATCCCAAATGCACAGGCAAGAAGCGTTCCCAGAATCCATGCGAAATACCACATATTTAGCTCCTTACTTAGTACAGAGAATGGGTGTTACGTTCAATATCTTCTTTGGTGATGCGACCAAACATTTTCCAGTAACACCAGGTGGTGTAGATGAGAATGATCGGTACAAACACCAATGCCACATAAGTCATCACGTTCAGCGTCAGCTGACTGGAAGTCGCATCCCACATGGTCAGACTCGCGTTCATCATGGTGCTGGATGGCATCACAAACGGGAACATTGCGATACCGGCAGTCAGGATGATGCAGGCTAACGTCAGTGAGGAGAAGACGAACGCCCATGCCCCTTTCTCCATACGAGAAGTCAGGATGGTCAACAGCGGCAGAACCACGCCCAGTGCAGGAACCAGCCACAGAATAGGTGCATTATTAAAGTTCACCATCCATGCGCCAGCAACACGCGCCACTTCTTTGGTCAGCGGGTTAGAGGCG
>NZ_JAHLQZ010000083.1:0-17144 GCF_018919505.1 Citrobacter sp. S55_ASV_140 | reverse complement strand
GCCGCAATATATTATTTCACTGTTCCGCCAGTTCTTACACGAGCAGGAAAATATTCATCGCAGCATGGCGCTGGAACTGATCCTGCTGTTGATTTTGCAGCAAATATCCGCGGCCGCCAGCGAGCAACCTGTTGATCGCCCCGGGAATGCGCTGGCGTGGAAAGCGCAGCAAATGATCCACACTCAGTTCCACCTGCCGATTGGCGCTTCAACGCTGGCGAAAGAACTGCATTGCAATGCAGACTATCTGGGACGTGTTTTCCGTGGCGCTTTTCGGCTGACCCTCACCGAAGCGTTGCATCGGCAACGGGTGAGGGCGGCAGAAAAACTGTTAATCAGCGATTCGCTGTCGCTCACTGAAGTGGCGAGGAGATGTGGATTTAACGACGTGGGCTATTTTCGCAAAATCTTCCGCAAGCATACCAGCCTGACGCCCGCGGCCTGGAAACGGCGCTATTGCAAAGAACATATCAATAGCGCCTGACATGCTACTGTCCGTAATAGGCATTCGCACCGTGTTTACGCAGATAGTGTTTATCCAGCAACTCAGCCTGCATATCCGGTAACTGTGGGGCCAACTGGCGTGAGAACAGCCCCATATAGGCGCACTCCTCTAGTACCACGGCGTTATGCACAGCATCCGCGGCGTTTTTACCCCAGGCGAACGGGCCGTGTGAATGCACCAGTACCGCCGGAACCTGCATCGGGTTCAGGTCCCGTTGCTCAAACGTTTTAATGATGACTTCGCCGGTCTGGTATTCATATTCACCGTTGATCTCTTCCACGGTCATCAGTCGGGTGCATGGGATAGTGCCGTAAAAGTAATCGGCATGCGTGGTACCCCATGCCGGGAGATCAAGACCCGCTTGCGACCAGATTGTCGCGTGGCGTGAGTGCGTGTGCACAATGCCGCCGATCTCAGGGTAACGGCGATACAGCGCCAGATGGGTTGGCGTGTCAGACGAGGGTTTTTTACTGCCTTCAACCACGTTGCCGCTGGCGATATCCACCACCACCATATCGTCGGCGGTCATCACGTCATATTCCACGCCGGATGGCTTGATAACCATCAGTTTGCGTGTTTCATCCACTGCGCTGACGTTACCCCAGGTAAAGGTGACTAAACCATGTGCCGGCAGCGCCAGGTTCGCCGCCAGCACCTCGGCTTTCAGTTGTTCTAACATGGGAAACCTCCTTCCTGCATACGGTCTTCTATCCAGCGTCGGGCCTGGATAATTTCCAGCACCGGTTCTTTTGCTTTTTCCGTCCACATTTCAATCAGAAACGATCCGCGATAGTTCAGCTCATGCAGCGTTTTGAAGATGCCCACAAAGTCCACGCATCCTTCGCCAAAGGGTACATCGCGAAACTGGCCCGGATGGGTTTCGGTTACCGGCAGCGTGTCCTTCAGATGGATAGCGGCGATACGGTCGATGCCCAACGTCAATTCAGCTTTGACGTCGTTACCCCAGGCGCTGAGGTTGCCCACGTCCGGGTAGACGGTGAACCACGGCGATGAGAGCATTTCATCCCACTTTTTCCACTTGCTGATCGAGTTCATAAATGCGGTATCCATGATTTCTACCGCCAGCATCACCTGCGCGGCGGCGGCTTGCTCAACTGCCCATGCCAGCCCCTCGGCAAAGCGCTGCTGTGTACCTTCGTCATGTTCTTCGTAATAGACGTCGTAACCGGCCAGTTGAATGGTTCGAATACCTAAATCCCGGGCCAGGCGGATGGCTTTGGTCATGATGTCGCGTGCCCGGACGCGGACGGCTTCATCGCGACTGCCAAAGGGAAAGCGGCGGTGGGCTGACAGGCACATGGAAGGAATGGCCACGCCGGTTTCCAGCATCGCGCTCACCAGCGATGCGCGCTGGGCAGGAGTCCAGTCAAGGCGAGACAGACGTTCATCGGTTTCATCTACCGACATTTCAACGAAATCAAAACCGCAGCTTTTCGCCAGCACCAGCCGTTCCGGCCAGGTGAGGTCTTTGGCCAACGCTTTTTCATAGATACCTAACGGATGGTTACGCATACTGTGCTCCCCAGATGGCGTCGATTTGCGCATGGAATTCGGCGGCAACCTGTGCCGGATTTTGTGCTCCCGCCAGCGCGCGTCCGGCGATAAAGGCTTTGACGTTGATGTCGCGAAATAGCGGCAGGTCGGCGGGCGTAATACCACCGGTAATCGACAGCTCCAGACCGATATCGGAAAGCGCCTTCATCCGCGCCAGATCCACTTCCCCCCACTGTTGACCGCTGGCCTGCGCATCGCGTCCACGGTGATAAATCGCTTGGCGAACGCCAACGCGATACCAGTCGCGGGCATCATCCAGGGTCCAGTTGCCGAACAGTTCCATCTGAATTTCACCGCCGCAGGACTGTGCGACGCTATGACCTTTTTCTACGGTAGCGAGGGGCGCGGCGCAGATGATGGTCATCCAGTTGGCGCCTGCGCCAAACGCTTGCTGGGCGAGGGTTTCACCTGCGTCGGCCACCTTCCAGTCGGCGACGATAATTTTATTTGGGCACTGAGCGCGCAGCGCTTTCACCGCGCCCAGACCTTCGGTTAAACAGAGAATCGTGCCGGCCTCAACGATATCGACACTTTCCTGTAACAGAGCGACATCGCGTTGGGCCGCTTGCAGATTCGTGTGGTCAAGCGCCAGTTGCAGTAATGGTCGACTCATTATTCGTGCTCCTTAATACGGGCGTGATAGCCCTGCAGTGCGGTAATTAAATTCTGGTATTGGCGGTATTTGCGCTGATAGTTCACATGCGCCGTGGCGTCCGGCAACAGGGTGCGTACCGGATGCTGTAAGCTGCGCTGGGCATCGCTGAAATTGCGATAAACACCGGTGCCGACGCGGGCGGCGAGCGCTGCGCCAAAGCAGCCGGTCTCTTCAACCTGCGGCAGTTCGATCCGTAAACCGCTGACGTCCGCCAGCATTTGCATCCAGACGTTGGAGTGCGCCGGACCACCGGTAACGCGCAGGGTATGCACCTGCGTAAAACGTTCGCGCATGCGGTTGAGATGGGTCATATGGCTGAAAACCACGCCTTCGTAGATGGCTTGCAATAAGTGGGCGCGAGTGTGTAAAGCCTGCATGCCATAAAAACCGCTGGTCATCTCCAGCCCGGCGTTACTGCCATACAAAAAAGGCAGGAACAAAAGATTGCTACTGGCTTTCGGCAAGCTGGCAACGGCCTGGTTGACCTCATCAAAAGAGAGTTCGCCCCATTGGGCGGTAAACCACTCCAGATTGCCGGAAGAGGTCGGGCTGGCTTCGTGAACGATGTACTGCCCGTCATTGACATAGCGGCCATAGACGTAAGGATGCGCTTCGTGGTCGCGCAGGCCGTGAGCGATCCCGCTGGTGACAGCCCAGGTCCCCATCACCGCGTTGAGGGTGTGTTCATCTTCGATCCCGGCGCAGAGTGCGGTGGAAACCACATCAAACAGACCGCCGACGACGGGTGTACCCGCCGCCAGACCGGTTATGGCAGCCGTTTGAGCGGTGATTTCCCCGCATATTTCTGCTGAACCGACAATGGGCGGTAGCGCATTGTCGACTTCACTGATGCCCAGCCACTGGGTCAGACGCGGGTCGTACTGACCTGTCGTCATGTTGTAGAGATTTGACTCGGAGATGTTGCTCTCTTCGCAGCCTTTCACGCCGGTTAAACACCAGCGCAGGTAGTCATGGCCCATCATGACGCAGCCGATTTGCGCGTAGCGTTGCGGTTCATTTTCTTTCACCCAGCGCAGGAGGGATGCGGGATGTCCGGTCCACAATGTCTGGCGGGTGATCGGGTAGAGCTGTGCGGGGATTCCATCCTGCTGCCAGCGCTGAACGATGTCCATCGCCCGTCGGTCGGAAGAGAGAATGGCATTGCCCAGCGGCTTATCCTGTTTATCAAGAAGGAACAGTCCCTTGCCCTGAGCGGAGATACCGACGCCTTTAATTTGTTCACCGGATACGCCGGTGCGTTTCAACAGCCCGGCAATGGTGGCGATGCACTGTTGCCACAGTTGGCGCATATCGCGTTCGGCGTAACCCGGTAATGGCGATACGGTCTGCAACGATTGACGGTTAATTCCATGCTCATGACCTTTGGCATCATACAAACCGGCTTTCAGATACGTACCGCCACAATCGATCCCCAGCCAAAAGGTCTCTCTATCACTCATCTTTGTTATCTCATTTTTGCCGGATGGCGCTTTGCGTATCCGGCCTTGGGTATTTATTGGTTTTGTAGGCCCGGTGAGCGCAGCGCCCCCGGGCATTGTTTCAGGCTGTGCGTTTATGTGGATTCAGTGTCTTTAGCGGAGCTGCGCCCGCATCACATTTCGCCGGCAGCAGCAGCGCCATCAGCGCGGCCAGAGCCAGTGAGACGGCCAGGCAGTAAACGCCAGCATCTTTGCTGTACAGGGTGATAAGTACGCCGACCGCGTAAGGACCGCAGAAACCGCCAAGGTTCCCCAACGCATTGATGACCCCACGTGCGCCACCGGCCATTTCCGCGCTGAACAAACGCGCCGGAATAGTCCAGAACACCCCCGCGGCTGATTGCAGGAAGAATCCGCAGCCAACCAGTGCGGCATAAGCCAGCCAGACGTTATTTTTCAGCGCTACAGAGAGGAACATGCACAGGGCAAAGCCAATCAGCGGCAGGCAGACGAACAGCTTGCGTTTACCGGTCCGGTCAGAGAGGGAAGAGAACAGGAACATCCCGGCAATCGCGCCGACGTACGGCAGAATAGCGAGCATGCCAACTTGCCCCATGCTGCTGTGGGTCAACTCTTTGAGGATGGTCGGCAGCCACAGGGTGTAACCATAAATCCCGGTCTGATAGAAGAAGTTCAGGGCGATAAGCTGCCACATGGTTTTGTCGGACAACACCGCGCCCAGAGAGGCATTTTTGACCTCTGTTCCGGCAATCGCTTTTTGCTCGGCGGCCAGAGTTTCTACCAGGTAATTTTTCTCCGCCTCAGAGATCCAGCGCGCTTCCTGCGGACGGTCGTAAACGGTATAGGCCCACAGCACCAGAACGACGACGGAGAGTAAACCTTCAATGATGAACAGCCAGCGCCAGTCGAGTACGGTGATTATCCAGCCCGAGAGCGGGGCGGTAATGATCCCGGCAATAGGCACAAACATAATCACAATCGCATTGGCGCGACCGCGTTCGGCATCGGGGAACCAGTTACTGATCATCGTCAGCACCACCGGCAGCATGCCGCCTTCGGCCACGCCGAGTAAGAAACGCAAAACCAGCAGTTGATACTGATTAGTGATCAATCCCGTCAGAACGGAAATAACCGCCCAGGCAACCAGCGACCAGCCGATAAATTTCTTGCCGCTGCCGTGTACGGCAATTTTTCCGCCGGGAACCTGTAAAAACAGATAACCGATGAAGAAAATTCCCCCGGCCAGACCGGCCATGGTGGCGGAAATACCTAATTCCTCATCCATACCGCCGGGCATCGCAAATGCGATATTAACGCGGTCCATATAAGAGATAATACAAGCGATCAGAATCGGGGGAATAATCCGCAGCCAGCGCTGACGGGGTATATCTTTGAGTGTAGGGCGAGAGGTCATGTTCATATTAATATTCTCGTAGAGTAGTATGTTATTTTTATAGTTTTGCTTTGTTTAATGCAGCGATGCCGTCGCGTAATATCGCTACGCGATGGTTCACATCTGCATTGGCATTTATTTCCAGCAATTTAATACCGGCAAATTGCAATAGATCGGTTCCTGCACAGGTGAATAATTCGCGGGCATGATCGGCGGTCAACAGGCTCTGCGGGCAGAAAGGAGCAAACGGCGCGTGTAGGTCCTGCCACTCGCCGTATTCTCCTGTAATCGTCGTGCCGGAGAACATCAGCGCGCCCAGTTTCCCGGCCCGTTGGACCTGTTGCGTGTGGGCCAGCGGTAGGGCGAGGTCCTGCCCTTCAATCGCCGATCGCGCCCAGTTAATACACACGCTGATGTCGTAACCGGCGATCGCGTCCAGTACGTTTTCTAACGGCAAAAATCCTTTGCGTGGCGCGGGGCCAGTCATAGCATCGCAATGTTCCAGCACCAGATCGCAGGACCAGTCCCAACGGGTAATTTCCTGGAGCGAACGGGCAAACGCGTCGGTGGCCTGAGCGACATTGGGGTTGCTTGCCAGCGGAGCGGCATGCAGTTCAAGGGCGATTATTTTCCCGGCGCTAGCCGCATTAATACGGTTGATTTTCTGGTGCAGATGGCGGTAATACGCCACACAGGCCTGACGCTGCTCTTCGTCGCTGGAGGCCAGCCCAAAACCGCTATTGATGCCGCGACGGCGCATGGTCTCCATAATCGCTGTGACCACGATTTGCCACTCGCCTGGCGTATGGCGCAATAACCACTCGTCACCTAACGGATGCAGATGCTCAAGGCAGGGCTGCTCCAGTCCGCGAATATCCGGGGTATCTGAGAGTTGACGCCAGAATTCCTTCTCTTCCTCTTCACTCTTTTGGTGAAATGAGGGTGCACAAGGGTACGCACCGATAATATAACCGGTAGTGTTAGCTTTCATTTTTGTGCTCCTTTTATAAAACTGAAATAGCAACCTTCACGACTATTTTGCGGATCGGCGTGGCGACAGTTTTATGACATGCGGGGCGATGAACATCCTGCGGGAAAAATATGGCGTAACTTCCCGGAATCATTTCAATAAAAGATTCATGTTCACTGGCGTGATAAAAAATAATATCGCGCTGTGCTAATAACGATTCGCTGATTTCGTTATTTCCGGTATCAATGGCGATACCGATTTTTTCTTCACCCCAGGCTAAAAACTGAATATCCAGATAGCGACGATGTACTTCAGGGCGATTTTCGGCAGCGTCACGCGTGGTTAAATCGATAATCTGCGCGAAGATATTTTTACCCTCGATCTCCACCACGCCCGGCTCAAGTTTGCGGAAATCCGTGGTGCGCAGGAAGTCGAGCGCTCTTTCAATCGCCTCGGGCAAACGACACGGATTAGGCTGTGAGATATGTCCAAAGATCATGGGGTTGCTCCTTACAGCGTCTGAATTTTTGCCCAGACGCTGTCATCAACGGTGATGCCGTTACGGCGATTTTCTTCCAGTAGCTTTGTAAACTCGTGGCCAGGCAGACGAACAGGCGTGTTTTCATCAGCGCGTTCGGCGGTGGTGATGAAATCCATAATCCGCTGGAGTTTCGCATCGCGCGTGGCGCCATCGATCAACTTATCCACTTCAATGGCGATGAAAATCTGCGAAACGCCATATTCGTCGCTGTTATCCTGAGTGACCTCCGCAACAGAAGAGCCGTCAGAAAGCAGGGTGGCGATCATATCCAGCACAATCGACAGACCTGAACCTTTCCAGTAACCCATTGGCAGAATGCGACGATTTTTTTCGATAACGCCAGGCTCTTTGGTGAGATTACCTTCATCGTCAAAGCCACCGTCTACCGGCAGTTCGCGACCGGCCAGGCGATTCACTTCCAGCATGCCGTAGGAGAACATCGACATCGACATATCAACCATGGTGATTGGCGTGGAGGGGATCGCGACAATCAGCGGGTTAGTACCAATGCGGCACTCCTTCGAACCCCACGGCGGCATGACGGCAATTGAGTTGGTCCAGCAGATACCAATGTACCCTTTCTCCGCGGCCTGCCAGCCATAGCTGCCGCCACGCATCCAGTGGTTGGCGTTACGCAGCGCCACCAGACCAATACCGTGATCGGAGGCCAATTCAATGGCTCGGTCCATCATCTTTTTCGCCGTCAGGTTGCCGATCGAACGCCGGGCATCCCATTGCTCAATCGCCCCCAGGCTGGTGATGCGCTGTGGTTTGGCTTCAGGAATGATGTCGCCGTTATCCAGTTGCTGAATGAAGCGGGGAAAACGGTTGACGCCATGCGAATAGACGCCGGATTCGGTGGTGCGCGCGAACATTTCTGCACAGGCATCGGCGGTTTCAACGGCGATACCGCGTGCCAGCAGTACCCGATTGAACGCATCTTTTAACTGTTCAAAGGTGACTTTCATTCCTGTTTCCTTGTTTAAATTTGATCGCTTTTTTATCTCTAAATTTCACTATGCGAAATCTGATTTCAAATATAGCGATCAAAATTTAACAGATCAACGGGGTGGCCTGTTTTTTAAAATCTGCAAAATCAAACAGTTGTGTTTTTTCGGTTCAGATCGTGAACTGAAACACACTTTGCGCTACCATCAGAGCGCGACGAAAAGGGGAGCGGAAAAAATGGGCACAAAAGAGAGTGAAATGACGCAAGACAAAGAGAGGCCAGCCGGAAGTCAGAGCCTGTTCCGTGGTTTGATGTTGATTGAGATCCTGAGCAACTATCCGAATGGGTGCCCGCTGGCCCACCTGTCTGAACTGGCGGGGCTGAACAAAAGTACCGTGCATCGACTCTTGCAAGGATTGCAATCCTGCGGCTATGTCACACCCGCACCCGCTGCGGGCAGCTATCGGCTGACCACTAAATTTATCGCCGTTGGGCAGAAGGCGCTGTCGTCACTGAATATCATCCATGTCGCCGCGCCGCACCTTGAAGCGCTGAATATTGCCACCGGCGAAACCATCAACTTCTCCAGCCGTGAAGATGACCACGCTATTTTGATCTATAAGCTCGAGCCGACGACGGGCATGCTGCGTACCCGCGCCTATATCGGCCAGCATATGCCGCTGTACTGCTCCGCGATGGGCAAAATCTATATGGCGTTTGGACATGCGGATTACGTGGCGTCCTACTGGGAGAGTCATCAGGATCTGATTCAGCCGCTGACCCGCAATACCATCACTGGTTTACCGGCGATGTACGATGAACTGGCGCAAATCCGCGAAAGCAGTATGGCGATGGATCGGGAAGAGAACGAGCTGGGGGTTTCCTGTATTGCCGTGCCGGTGTTTGATATTCACGGTCGGGTGCCATATTCGGTGTCGATTTCACTTTCTACCTCGCGTCTGAAGCAGGTAGGGGAAAAGAATTTACTCAAGCCGCTACGCGAAACCGCTCAGGCAATTTCCAATGAGCTGGGCTTTACCGTTCGCGATTAGGCGCATGCCTGACATCGTTCAGTCACCTGACAAAATTTAACCGTTTCCCCTGTCCGATCAAGGCAGCAGGGAGTCTCTCTCTGGCAATCTGTGGTTTTCACTCTGACGGAGGGGGCAATGAACGAGTTTATAATGGCGGATGCGGCAAAATGTATTGGGTGTCGTACCTGCGAAGTTGCCTGCGTTGTCGCACATCAGGAAAATCAGGATTGCGCATCGGTCTCCTCTGAGGCGTTTATCCCGCGGATTCGGGTGATTAAAGACGACGCCTTTACGACGGCAGTTGCCTGTCATCAGTGCGAAGATGCTCCCTGCGCTAACGTGTGCCCAACCCACGCAATTCGTCGTGAACATGGACATATCTTCGTTGAACAGGCGCAGTGTATTGGCTGTAAAAGCTGCATGATCGCGTGTCCGTTTGGGGCGATGAACGTTGTCGCACGAACGTCACGGGCGCAGGCGATAAAATGTGATTTGTGCTGGCATCGCGAGACGGGACCCGCATGTGTAGAAGCCTGCCCGACCAGTGCCTTGCAGTGTATTGATGCTGTCAGTATGCAGCGACAGCGTCTGCGTTCGCTGCCGCTGTGAAGCGACCCGACCCGCGCTCGGGTCGGGATTTGCGTTAGCCTTCCAGCCAGGCGCGCTCGATCTCTTCCGCCAGAATCTTCACGCCAGCCTCGATTTTCTCCGGCTCCGGAACGTAATTCATACGCATGCACTGATGGGTATGCGGCCAGGGTTTATCCAGCCCCGGGAAGAAGTAATCACCGGGAACCATCAGTACGCCGCGCGCTTTCAGGCGCTGATACAGCAGCTCGGTGGTGATCGGCAAATCTTTAAACCATAACCACAGGAAAATCGCCCCTTCTGGTTTGTGGATGAGGCAGCGATCTTCAGATAAATAGCGACGAATGATCGCAATAGTCTGCTGAACGCGCTGGTAATAAAACGGTTTGATCACCGTCTCAGAAAGGCGCAGAAGATCATTACGTTTAATCATTTCGCACATCATCGCCGGTCCCATTCCGCCGGGCGCAAGGCTGATAATGCCATTCATATTGGTGATGGCGGTGATGATCTTTTCATTGGCGATAATGATGCCGCAGCGGGAGCCTGGCAGACCCAGCTTAGAAAGGCTCATGCACAGCACAATGTTTGGGTTCCACAGCGGCCGGGCTTCGCTAAAAATGATGCCTGGGAACGGTACGCCATACGCGTTATCGATCACCAACGGGATACCGTGCTGGTTGGCCAGCCGATCCAGCTTCATCAGTTCTTCGTCGGTGATCACGTTGCCTGTCGGGTTAGTCGGGCGCGACACGCAGATCATCCCCGTTTCTTCACCGATGTGCAGATGTTCAAAATCAACGTGATACTTAAACTGGCCTTCTGGTAACAGCTCGATGTTTGGGCGTGCAGAGACAAAGAGTTCTTCTTCCAGCCCGGCATCGGCATAGCCAATATATTCCGGCGCTAATGGGAACAACACTTTTTGGGTTGTTCCGTCGGCGCGGCGTCCGGCGAAGAGATTGAATAAGTAGAAAAATGCGCTCTGACTGCCATTTGTCAGTGCAATATTTTGTGGCTCGATATCCCAACCCTGCTTCTCACGTAGCAGTTTCGCCAGCTCGGCCAGTAGCTCGGTTTTACCTTGTGGACCGTCATAATTGCAAAGCGCATCAGCGGCTTTGCCGTTTTCCAGCATATCTGCCAGCAGAGACTGAAAGTAATTTTTCATCTCTGGAATTTGCGCCGGATTACCGCCGCCGAGCATGATGGCGCCTGGTGTGCGTAAGCCATCGTTGAGGTCCTCCATCAGGCGTGTGATGCCTGAATGGCGGGTAAATTTGTCGCCAAAAAGTGAGAATGTCATAGCAGGTGGTCTGTCGAACTGAGTAGTAAAGTGGCTAACCATAGCGCTACCTATGGCGGGGTGCAAATCAGGGGTATCAGTCTGGATTGATGTTTTGTGCTGCAAATTTTTGTCGGGCTGGTGTTTTATCGTGAATTTGGCTTCTCGTATCAGCGAGTACGAGAAGTCCGTCAGGATCAGGGCTGACCGGCCCACACCACCATAACTTTATCGTTGCCATGCTCACGGACGAATCCGTACCCCTGCTTCAATGTCAGTGTGGTTTGTTTACCGGCGCCAATGGCGGGATGTCTGGCCCTGAACTGGCTGATACGTTGCCAATGTGCCACGCTGGCGGCAGATTTCCCGGTTACGTCCTGCCAGTTCATCTCTGAGCGCGTACCCTGCAAGGGATCGGACCCCGTGGGGCCGAAAGGCCGGGCTGACTCGTCACCGTAAAACAGTTGTACTGCCCCAGGCGCCAGCAGCAATAGCTCGGCGGCTTTGTCTCCACCCTCGCGAAACAGCCGGGTATCATGGGAGGAGAGATAGCTCAGAACGTTGAAATCCTGCAGTTTTTCCGCCATCTGTTGCCAGGTGAGATCCATATTTGCCAGACAATCAACGGCTTTCGCCGCCTGCTCCTGATAGTCGAAATTGATCATCGCGTCGAAACCGTGACGATAATAGTCGCTTTGCATGACGCCGTGACCCCAGGCTTCACCGGTCATCCAGAAGGGTTTATCATCCAGGGCTTTGTCCGGGTGGGCTTTCTTCCATTCGACCAGCGCCGCGCTGGCCTGTGTTTTAAGCTGCTGCCAGGCGGGAAGCTCGACGTGTTTGGCGGTATCGACCCGAAAGCCGTCAATTCCGTAATCGTGCACCCACTGACTGAGCCAGTGGGTCAGATAATCGCGGGGCGTGTAGCCGGCGATCGCTTTGGCGTGAGTATCCGGTTTGTGCTGATAAAAATTAGGCAGGCCGGAAGGCGTGGTGGATTCGGTTTTCAGATCGGGCAGGAAAGCCAGCGACATGGTCAGGTCGTCAAAACCAGGGTTGTCGTAATCGCCAATATCGGTGCGGATCCAGTTTTTGCCCCACCATTTTTCCCAACCGGCTTTATCGCTGAAGTTGATGTAATCATTAAAGCTATGCCAGCTCTGCCCGGCAGCTGGCTTCCAGTCCGTCCAGTGTTCGCTGAGCGTGTTTTTCAGCTCATCGCCTGATAAGTACAGCGCCCCAAACTGATATTCCTGCATATCCGCCAGCGTGGCGTAGCCAGTATGGTTCATCACGACATCAAACAGGACACGGATGCCGCGCTGGTGAGCGCCGTCAACCAGCGCGCGCAGATCGTTTTCGTTGCCCATATTGGCGTCGAGCGTGGTCCAGTCCTGAGTGTAGTAGCCATGGTAGGCGTAGTGGGGGAAATCGCCTTTGGTGCCACCGCCGACCCAGCCGTGGATTTGCTCAAACGGCGCGCTGATCCATAACGCATTGACGCCCAGTTGTTGCAGATAGTCGAGTTTGCTGGCAAGACCGCGTAAATCGCCGCCGTGGAAGGTGCCAATTTCCTGCATACCGTCGTTGCGCCGACCGTAGCTATGGTCATTGCCCGGATCGCCATTCACAAAGCGGTCCGTCAGGACGAAATACACCGTCGCGTTATGCCAGTCGAAAGCGGCGGGGGCGTCGGTTTCCGCTCGTTCCAGCAGCAACAACCCGTTACTGGTTGCGGCGGGCTGCAGGGTAATCGACCCGTTTTTTACCGTCGCCGTTTGGTTGCTGTAGTAGTCGCGTACCACGGCGCCTTCCGGGAAGGTCTGACTGACGTCCAGCGTTAATGGCGAACCATCCCATTTCGGACACTGGCGAATTTGGCTACTGACGGGGTCTGCGGCGCTTTTGACTGAGAGCATCAGCGTTGGCGTACCGGAGCGGGTATCGACTTCCAGCGTGTAATCGCCGTCCTTGAATAAACGCCACTGCGGCGGCGCGCCTTCACAAGGTTTAAGCGACAGCATCTGGTTGAGTTTTATCGCGTCTGCTGGCTGCCAGCACTGTTGGTCAAAATTCAGAATTAAAGGACGAGTACCCTTCGTCAACGCTGCATGGCTGACGAATTTACCCGTACCTTCCGCTTCGAAGGCGGGAAGTCCCTGAGAAGTCCATGTTGAGGCGATGGCAATGCCGGGCATTAGCGCCAGCGCAACGGCGGCAAGTTTCATAATGCTGTCCTTGATGCTGCGATTTTAGCCAGTTTGCCAGTGAAATCAGGCCGGAAACTCCTCCTTTGAGGTGATTCCGCCAGGAGGAGAAGTGAGGGTGAGCTAATGCGCGCAAAAAATGAACTGATTTTGCGATAACCCCCACATTTTCATCAAATTAATGGCAGCCCGAATCGTTAACGCGTGACATAGTTTCAGAATTGGACTATTCCTTTGGGTGCTCTTGACCGTTATTTTTGATATGATTTGAGATTCATCTCTCATTTTTTTGAAAAATATAAGGTGTTGGAATGTATAAATCCGACCAGGAGACCTAATGATATTGACTCCCATTCGACGATATGGGGCAATGATTCTTATGTTACTCACCGTTGCATTTTCGGGTGAGGCGCTGGCAAAGACACACACGGCGACAACGAGTCACAAGCCCCAGGTAATCAAGGCAAGTAATAAACAGGTTAGCAGTAAACAAGAGTATTCTCGCAATAGTGCAAAGAGTAGTTCACTTCCTGATTTGCGAAAATACCCTTCCGGAACACCAAGGAAAAAAGCGTTTCTCCGGACGGTTATGCCTTATATTACCAGTCAAAATGCTGCCATTACGGCGGATCGTAACTGGCTGATTTCAAAACAGTACCAGAATCGCTGGTCACCGACAGAGCGTACGCGGATGAAAGACATCGCTAAGCGCTATAAGGTGAGCTGGTCTGGCAACACGCGTAAAATTCCGTGGAACACGCTGCTTGAGCGTGTAGACATTATCCCGACCAGTATGGTGGCAACCATGGCTGCTGCTGAAAGCGGCTGGGGGACGTCGAAGCTGGCGCGGAGCAACAACAACCTGTTTGGCATGAAATGTGGCAAAGGGCGTTGTAATAATGCCCCTGGTAAGGTGAAAGGCTACTCACAGTTTGAATCAGTGAAAGAGTCAGTCAATGCCTATGTCATTAACCTGAATACGCACCCCGCTTACTCTTCTTTCCGGAAGTCACGTGCGCAACTGCGTAAAGCCGATCAGGAAGTCACCGCTACTGCGATGATCCATAAGCTGAAGGGTTATTCCACTAAGGGACAGAGCTACAACAACTATCTGTTCGCAATGTATCAGGATAACCAGCGCTTAATTGCCGCGCACATGTAACGTGTGCTAATCCGGTCTACAAGTCATCTCGTAGGCCGGATCAGACGAAGCCGCCATCCGGCAATTCCCTCTATAGCAACACTTCACTATTCACATCGCGATACTCTTTTGGCGTCGTGTCGTACTCTTTCTTGAAGACGGAATAGAAGTACTGCAGTGATGGATAGCCGCACATTTGTGAAATTTCGTTGATCGACAGCGTGGTGGAAATCAACAGGCTGCGCGCTTTTTCCAGCTTCTCGGCATGAATCACCGCATGGATAGTTTCTCCGACCTCTTCTTTAAAACGTTTCTCCAGATTCGACCGCGAAATCCCCACTGAATCCAGCACCTGTTCGACTTTAATGCCTTTGCAGGCATGGTTGCGGATAAAGTGCATCGCCTGAATCACCGCCGGATCGGTCAATGAACGATAGTCAGTTGAACGGCGTTCAATGACGCGCACTGGCGGGACCAGTATGCGTTGCAGCGGTAGTTCTTCATTCGCCAGTAACCGGTGCAGAAGCTTAGCGGCCTGATACCCCATCTGTCTGGCCCCCTGAGCAACGGATGACAGCGCCACCCGCGACAGGTAACGGGTCAGTTCTTCGTTGTCGATTCCAATCACGCACAGTTTTTCCGGGACCGGAATATGCAGGTGTTCGCAAGCTTGCAGAATGTGCCGCGCTCGCGCGTCGGTGACGGCGATAATGCCGGTTTGCGGCGGCAGAGTTTGCAGCCAGTCCGCCAGACGATTTTGCGCGTGCTGCCAGTTTTCCGGCGCGGTTTCCAGTCCCTGATAGACAACTCCACGGTACTTTTCTTTAGCGACCAGTTGGCAAAACGCATATTCACGTTCAGCCGCCCAGCGTTTGCCGCTTGAAGCGGGCAGTCCGTAGAACGCGAACCGGTTGATCCCTTTTTCTTTCAGATGCAGGAAAGCGCTTTCTACCAGCGCGTGGTTATCGGTGGCAATGTAATGCACCGGCGGATAATCCTGTTCCGCATGGTAGGAACCCCCGACGCCGATGATAGGAACATCCACATCGGCAAGTAATTGTGCAATGTCATCATCGTCATAATCGGCAATAACACCATCGCCTAACCAGTCTTTGATATTATCAATGCGGGCGCGGAAATCTTCCTCAATGAATATATCCCACTCTGATTGTGATGCCTGTAAATATTCACCCACCCCTTCTACCACCTGGCGGTCGTAGGCTTTATTGGCATTAAATAATAGAGTGATGCGGTGACGTTTATCAAACATAAGAATCTGTCCTGGAAGGTTAACGTGGCCTGTCGATACTAGCAAAACCGCAGGGACGACTGCTTGATGAAGCGTGACAAATTTTTATTTTCTTAATGCTACGCAAAATTCACATACTGAACGCGGGATGACAATTGCCATTTTTTATCTGCGCATTACGGTTTTTTGTTTAATGATTAACCTTCGATCGCGATCGCTTTTTTAATTCTCTTTTCAATGCGCTTTTTTGGGAGCCAGCGCACGTTTGGGTATTCTCTTAATGGCGGTGTGAAATAACGTAATTGAGCAATAAATCAGGAAATTCCAGTATAGCTATATCGCAGTTTACTTGCCGTATTACCTGATTATGGAGCTTATTATGCAGGCTTATTTCGACCAACTCGATCGTGTTCGTTTTGAAGGGACTAAAACTACTAACCCGCTCGCATTTCGCCATTACAACCCTGACGAAATCGTGTTGGGCAAACGCATGGAAGATCATCTGCGTTTTGCCGCCTGCTATTGGCATACATTCTGCTGGAACGGTGCGGACATGTTCGGCATGGGCGCTTTCGATCGTCCGTGGCAGCAGCCCGGAGAAGCACTGGAGCTGGCGAAACGCAAAGCGGATGTCGCATTTGAGTTCTTTCACAAGCTGAACGTCCCTTACTACTGCTTCCATGACGTGGATGTCTCGCCGGAAGGCACGTCGCTAAAAGAGTACAAAAACAACTTTGCGCAGATGGTTGATGTGCTGGCGGCAAAACAGGAACAAAGTGGGGTCAAGCTGCTGTGGGGAACGGCAAACTGCTTCACCAATCCACGCTACGGCGCGGGCGCGGCCACGAATCCGGACCCGGAAGTGTTCAGCTGGGCTGCCACACAGGTAGTCACGGCGATGGATGCCACGCACAAGTTAGGCGGTGAAAACTACGTTCTGTGGGGCGGCCGTGAAGGCTATGAAACGCTGCTGAATACCGATCTGCGTCAGGAACGTGAGCAGATTGGCCGCTTTATGCAACTGGTGGTAGAGCACAAACACAAAACGGGTTTCCAGGGCACTTTGCTTATCGAACCGAAGCCGCAGGAACCGACCAAACACCAGTACGACTACGATGCGGCGACCGTTTACGGGTTCCTCAAGCAGTTCGGCCTGGAAAAAGAGATCAAACTGAATATCGAAGCCAACCACGCCACGCTGGCGGGTCACTCATTCCATCATGAAATCGCCACTGCTATCGCGCTGGGTCTGTTTGGTTCTGTCGATGCCAACCGCGGTGACGCACAGTTGGGATGGGATACTGACCAGTTCCCAAATAGCGTAGAAGAGAATGCGTTGGTGATGTACGAAATCCTCAAAGCGGGCGGCTTCACCACCGGCGGTCTGAACTTTGACGCCAAAGTTCGTCGTCAGAGCACCGATAAATACGATTTGTTCTATGGTCATATTGGCGCAATGGATACCATGGCGCTGTCGCTGAAAATTGCGGCCCGTATGATTGAGGACGGTGGTCTGGATCAGCGTGTGGCCAAGCGTTACGCTGGTTGGAATGGTGAGCTGGGCCAGCAAATTCTGAAAGGGCAGATGACGC
>NZ_JAHLQZ010000082.1:0-17238 GCF_018919505.1 Citrobacter sp. S55_ASV_140 | reverse complement strand
GATGCTCGTGAATTAAACTTCGTAATGAATTACGTGTTCACTCAGAGACTTGGTATTCATTTTTCGTCTTGCGACGTTAAGAATCCGTATCCTCGAGTGCCCACACAGATTGTCTGATAAATTGTTAAAGAGCAGTTGCGACGCGCCTTGGCGCTCTGTCGCGAGGTGGCGTATATTACGCTTTCCTCTTTCAGAGTCAACCCTCATTTTCAGGTTTTTCTCTTCAACCAACCGGGCTGTTTGTGTGAAGTGATTCACATCCGCCGTGTCGATGGAGGCGCATTATAGGGAGTCGACTCAGGAAGACAAGCGGAAAAATGCATTTTTGTTCCAACCGCTCACCTTTTATCCACAACGCTTACTTTTGCTGCTTTTTTATCGCCTTTGGCAGGTCTGCCAGACTATTTATAACCAAATCTGCCGCATTTTCTGCTTCCGGCGTGACGGGTTTGCCCGTGCGCACCAGTACCTTGGTTCCAACATTCGCCGCTGCTGCCGCCTGCATATCTTCTATTTTGTCGCCTACCATATAAGAAGCAGCCATATCGATGTGCAGGAAGTCGCGAGCGGAGATCAACATCCCGGGATGCGGCTTACGGCAATCGCAGACCTGACGATACTCTTCTACGGTACCCTGCGGATGGTGCGGGCAATAGTAGATACCATCCAGATCAACGTCGCGATCGGCCAGCGACCAGTCCATCCATTCGGTCAACGTTTCAAACTGTGCCTCGGTAAATTTACCGCGCGCGATACCAGACTGGTTCGTCACCACAATTAGCGCGTAACCCATATTTTTAAGTTCACGCATGGCATCAATAACGCCGTCGATAAACTCGAACTCATCAATCTCATGTACGTAACCGTGGTCCACATTAATGGTGCCGTCACGGTCGAGAAAAATTGCGGGTACAGACTTTGCCACCTTTTATAGCTCCTGAATAAGGCATGTGGCTCTAGTATCGCATGTTTCGGCGGGCAAGAAAGTGCTCATCGTGCAAAGCTAGATTGATTTAGACGTCTGGATGCCTTAACATCCATCTTGTTGACGGCCTTGACCGTCCCAGACAGACGAAAATGCCACGGCTAACTTAATTACGATAATAAATAACCAATGATTAAACTTTCGAATATCACCAAAGTGTTCCAGCAGGGGACTCGCACCATTCAGGCGCTAAATAATGTCAGCCTGCATGTTCCCGCCGGGCAGATTTACGGCGTCATTGGCGCCTCCGGTGCCGGTAAAAGTACGCTTATCCGCTGCGTTAACTTACTTGAACGCCCAACCGAAGGCAGCGTTCAGGTCGGCGGTCAGGAGCTGACAACACTTTCAGAGTCCGAGTTGACCAAAGCTCGCCGTCAAATCGGCATGATTTTCCAACACTTTAACCTGCTCTCTTCCCGTACCGTGTTTGGCAACGTTGCGCTGCCGCTGGAACTGGATAACACGCCAAAGGAAGAGATCAAACGCCGTGTAACAGAACTGCTGGATTTAGTTGGCCTTGGCGACAAGCACGATAGCTATCCGGCCAACCTTTCCGGTGGACAAAAACAGCGAGTGGCGATCGCCCGTGCGCTGGCAAGTAATCCCAAAGTGTTGCTCTGCGATGAAGCCACCAGCGCACTCGACCCGGCAACCACGCGTTCGATTCTGGAACTGCTGAAAGACATTAACCGTCGTCTGGGTCTCACCATTCTGCTGATTACCCATGAGATGGACGTTGTAAAACGCATTTGTGACTGCGTGGCGGTCATCAGCAATGGTGAACTGATTGAACAGGACACCGTCAGCGAAGTCTTCTCTCACCCGAAAACGCCGCTGGCACAGAAGTTTATCCAGTCCACTCTACATCTGGATATCCCGGAAGATTATCTGGAACGTTTAAAAGCAGAGCCGCAAGCCGACAGCGTGCCAATGCTGCGCATGGAGTTCACCGGTCATTCGGTCGATGCGCCATTACTCTCTGAGACGGCCCGTCGCTTCAATGTGAATAACAACATTATTAGCGCGCAGATGGATTATGCCGGCGGCGTGAAGTTCGGCATTATGCTGACTGAAATGCACGGCACACAGGAAGATACACAAGCAGCCATTAACTGGCTGCAGGAACACCATGTAAAAGTAGAGGTACTGGGTTATGTCTGAGCCGATGATGTGGCTGCTGGTTCGCGGCGTATGGGAAACGCTGGCAATGACCTTTGTGTCCGGTTTTTTTGGTTTTGTCATTGGCCTGCCGGTTGGCGTATTGCTGTACGTTACGCGTCCTGGGCAAATCATTGAGAACGCTAAGCTTTACCGTACGCTCTCTGCGCTGGTAAATATTTTCCGTTCCATCCCATTCATTATTTTGCTGGTGTGGATGATTCCTTTCACCCGCATGATTGTGGGTACCTCTATTGGGCTGCAGGCCGCTATCGTCCCGCTGACCGTCGGCGCCGCGCCGTTTATCGCCCGTATGGTGGAAAACGCGCTGCTGGAAATCCCGACCGGGCTGATTGAAGCCTCCCGTGCGATGGGCGCCACGCCGTTGCAGATTGTACGTAAGGTATTACTGCCAGAAGCGCTGCCGGGTCTGGTCAATGCCGCCACCATCACGCTCATCACGTTGGTTGGCTATTCCGCGATGGGCGGTGCCGTCGGCGCAGGTGGTCTGGGACAGATTGGCTACCAGTACGGTTATATTGGCTACAACGCTACCGTGATGAATACAGTACTGGTATTGCTCGTCGTTCTGGTTTATTTAATTCAGTTATCCGGCGATCGCATCGTCCGGGTTGTCACGCACAAATAACGTTGCACACAACACTAAAAACTCATTAAGAAAAGGAAATAAGCATGGCGTTCAAATTCAAAACCTTTGCGGCAGTTGGAGCCCTGATCGGTTCTCTGGCACTTGTGGGTTGCGGTCAGGATGAAAAAGATCCTAACCACATCAAAGTGGGCGTTATTGTTGGCGCAGAGCAACAGGTTGCAGAAGTCGCGCAGAAAGTGGCAAAAGAAAAATACGGTCTGGACGTTGAGCTGGTCACGTTTAACGATTACGTCCTGCCTAACGAAGCGCTGAGCAAAGGCGACATTGATGCTAACGCCTTCCAGCACAAACCGTACCTGGATCAGCAGATTAAAGATCGTGGTTACAAGCTGGTTGCCGCGGGCAATACTTTTGTTTACCCGATTGCGGGCTATTCCAAAAAAATCAAATCACTGGATGAGCTGCAGGAAGGTTCTCAGGTCGCGATTCCAAACGACCCGACTAACCTCGGCCGCTCGCTGCTGCTGCTGCAAAAAGTGGGCTTAATCAAACTGAAAGACGGTGTTGGCCTGCTGCCGACCGCGCTGGACGTGATTGAAAACCCGAAAAACCTGAAGCTGGTTGAACTGGAAGCGCCGCAGCTGCCGCGTTCACTGGACGATGCGCAAATCGCCCTGGCGGTCATCAACACCACCTACGCCAGCCAGATTGGCCTGACCCCGGCAAAAGACGGTATCTTTGTTGAAGATAAAGATTCTCCGTACGTAAACCTGATCGTGACCCGTGAAGACAACAAAGATGCTGAGAACGTGAAGAAATTCGTGCAGGCCTACCAGTCTGACGAAGTGTACGAAGCAGCGAACAAAGTCTTCAACGGCGGTGCTGTTAAGGGCTGGTAATTTTAGGCTGTTTCCAGAATCTGTAATATCATCAGGACGGGCGCTTGCCCGTCTTGTCATTTATGCAAGCACCTGATTCAATATCTGACGTTTAGATCATTCATTGAGGAAATATTATGCGTGCTTTACCGATCTGTTTAGTAGCACTCATGCTGAGCGGCTGTTCTATGTTAAGCAGATCCCCTGTTGAACCCGTTCAAAGCACCGCTACCCCGCCAAAAGCGGAGCCGGAAAAACCAAAAGCACCGCGCGCGGCGCCGGTAAGAATCATTACTAACGCCGAAGATTTAGTGGGTAAACCGTTCCGCGATCTCGGCGAAGTCAGCGGCGAATCCTGCCAGGCATCTAACCAGGATTCCCCTCCGAGCATCCCAACCGCACGTAAACGCATGCAGATTAACGCCTCTAAAATGAAAGCGAATGCGGTATTGCTGCACAGTTGCGAAGTCACCAGCGGGACGCCAGGTTGCTATCGTCAGGCGGTTTGCATTGGTTCTGCACTGAACATTTCGGCGAAATGAGTCATTTTCAGTTCGAGCAAATAGGCGTTATCCGCTCACCTTATAAAGAAAAGTTCGCCGTTCCACGCCAGCCAGGTCTGGTGAAAAGTGCCAGCGGCGAACTGCATTTGCTCGCTCCCTATAACCAGGCCGAAGCTGTTCGCGGCCTGGAAGCCTTCAGCCATTTGTGGGTGATTTTTGTTTTTCATCAGACAATGGAAGGAGGATGGCGTCCAACCGTGCGCCCTCCCCGTCTTGGCGGCAACGCCAGAATGGGTGTCTTCGCCACGCGTTCAACGTTTCGTCCTAACCCTGTTGGCATGTCTTTGGTTGAGCTTCGAGGTATCCGCTGCCACAAAGAGCACGTCATCCTTGAGCTCGGCGGGCTGGATCTTGTCGATGGTACGCCGGTTGTAGATATTAAACCGTATCTGCCCTTTGCCGAATCGCTGCCCGATGCTCGCGCGAGCTATGCTCAGGATGCACCGCAGGCCAGCGTAGATGTGTCGTTCAGTGAAGAGCTCGCCGGGCAACTGGCTGGGCTGGAAAAACGTTATCCGCATCTTCGCCAGTTTATTGCCGAAGTGCTGGCGCAGGATCCCCGTCCTGCCTACCGTAAAAACGAGGAAGAAGGCAAAACCTACGCCGTTTGGCTGCTGGACTTTAACGTCCGCTGGCGCGTTACGCCGTCAGGATTTGAGGTCTTTGCTCTGGAAGCCCGCTAATTTGCGTCGCGTACTCTTTTGACATCCCTTTCTCGCTGGTAAACTAAACCACTTTTGTTTTGTGCCAGGCTCGTCTTGAGCCTGTTCGATCGTTCAACTGGAACCGTAACAACATGCGTACTAGCCAATATCTGCTCTCCACTCTGAAGGAGACACCTGCCGACGCCGAAGTCATCAGCCATCAGCTGATGCTGCGCGCCGGGATGATCCGCAAGCTGGCCTCCGGGTTATACACCTGGCTGCCGACCGGCGTGCGCGTCCTGAAAAAAGTCGAAAACATCGTGCGTGAAGAGATGAACAACGCCGGTGCGATCGAGGTGTTGATGCCGGTCGTTCAGCCCTCTGAGCTGTGGCAAGAGAGTGGCCGTTGGGAACAATACGGCCCGGAACTGCTGCGTATTGCTGACCGTGGCGATCGCCCGTTCGTCCTTGGCCCAACGCATGAAGAAGTGATCACCGACCTGATTCGTAACGAGCTAAGCTCTTACAAACAGTTGCCGCTGAACTTCTACCAGATCCAGACTAAATTCCGTGACGAAGTTCGTCCGCGCTTCGGCGTGATGCGTTCCCGCGAATTCCTGATGAAAGATGCCTACTCTTTCCATACCTCTCAGGAATCCCTGCAGGAGACCTACGACGCGATGTACGCGGCGTACAGCAAGATCTTCAGCCGTATGGGTCTCGATTTCCGTGCGGTACAAGCGGATACCGGTTCTATCGGCGGTAGCGCCTCTCACGAATTCCAGGTGCTGGCGCAGAGCGGCGAAGACGATGTGATCTTCTCCGACACCTCCGATTATGCAGCGAATATCGAGTTTGCCGAAGCCGTTGCGCCAAAAGAGCCGCGTGCGGCAGCAACGCAGGAGATGACGCTGGTCGATACGCCAAACGCCAAAACCATCGCCGAGCTGGTTGAGCAGTTCAACCTGCCGATCGAGAAAACCGTAAAAACCCTGCTGGTGAAAGCGGTTGAAGGCAGCAAGTCTCCGCTGATTGCCCTGCTGGTTCGCGGCGATCACGAGCTGAACGAAGTCAAAGCGGAAAAACTGCCGCAGGTTGCCAGCCCGCTGACCTTCGCCACCGAAGAAGAGATTCGCGCATTGGTGAAAGCGGGTCCGGGTTCTCTGGGTCCGGTGAACATGCCAATTCCGGTCGTTATCGACCGTACCGTTGCCGTGATGAGCGATTTCGCTGCGGGCGCGAACATCGACGGTAAGCACTATTTCGGTATCAACTGGGATCGTGATGTTGCCACCCCGGAAGTTGCGGACATTCGTAATGTGGTCGCTGGCGACCCGAGTCCGGATGGCCAGGGTACGCTGCTGATTAAACGCGGCATCGAAGTGGGTCACATCTTCCAGCTGGGCACCAAGTACTCTGAAGCGATGAAAGCCGCCGTTCAGGGCGAAGATGGCCGTAACCAGATCCTGACCATGGGTTGCTACGGTATCGGGGTCACTCGCGTGGTTGCTGCAGCTATCGAACAGAACTATGACGATCGCGGTATCGTATGGCCAGACGCCATTGCCCCGTTCCAGGTCGCGATTCTGCCGATGAACATGCATAAGTCCTACCGCGTGCAGGAACTGGCTGAAAAGCTGTACGCAGAGCTGCGCGCGCAGGGCATTGAAGTGCTGATGGACGACCGTAAAGAGCGTCCGGGCGTGATGTTTGCCGATATGGAACTGATCGGTATTCCGCACACTATCGTGCTGGGCGACCGTAACCTCGACAACGACGATATCGAATACAAATACCGTCGTAACGGCGAGAAGCAGTTGATTAAAACGGGCGACATCGTCGACTACCTGGTAAAAGCCATTAAAGGCTAATATCAGCAAAAGGCCCTGATAATCAGGGCCTTTTTTTCATCAATTAATTACATCCTTTACCGGGGATAAATTTCGCATCTTTATCCGCCATCAGCGTTTTCACTTTCTCGCCAGTGTCCGGGTTCGCCTCCAGTGTAAAATGCGCTTCCAGCGTCAGCAATACGGATTGCCCGTTTTCCGCGCGCGCGGCTAAATAGTCACGCTCAAGCTGGGCGTTATTCGCCACCGGCATCCGTTTACCCGTTGCGCAGTCGGTAAAGATAGCTGCGTCAGCCATATAGAAGTACATGCCCCGCATCGGCATAGGCGTCACCGGTAAGCTAGCGGAAACGGGCTGAAGGGTGTAGTTGAACTGCGACTCAATCGGATTACCTTCACGATCGAGCATTTCCAGCGCTTCGCCTTTAGCACGATAGTACGACTTTTCACCTTTACTGTCGGTCAGCACCAGCTTATCCGCAGTGCGCGCCCATGTTCCATAAGAGGCAAAGGACGACGGTTCATCCCTCACCCCCTGATAACGTTCGTTCATCACCCATGTTCCGTCTTTTTCGAGGAACAGAGAAGTTTCAATCCCTTCGCAGTCCGCGCAAGGCAGGATGCCTCGCCAGCTTTGCTGCATCGGTTTTAATTCTGCCGCCCGTGTCGGCTGTAGTACTTCGACTTCAGTACGGTTGTTACAGCCGATCAAGGAAAAAAGCGTGCATGCAGCGACGACGGACAATATTGCTGTTTTCACTATCAATTCCTTATAAATTTTTATTCCTGCTCGTCAGTCTTGCGTTCGACGAACTCTCCCGCGCAGTGACTTCACTGTGGATTTTTGCGCCTTCGATGACAACCTACGCTCTTTCGAAGCACGCGTAGGACGCGTTGCCTGTCGGCTTTTTTGCACTGCGGTTAATTCTTTGATCACCGCCACCAGCCGGGATATTGCCGCTTCCCGGTTTAGCTCCTGGCTACGGTATTCCTGCGCCTTAATGATAATAACGCCATCGCCGCTAATCAGATGATGGCTGGCGGCCAGCAGGCGTTCCTTATAATACTCTGGCAGGCCAGAGGCCCGAATGTCAAAGCGCAAATGGATGGCTGTCGAGGTCTTGTTAACGTGCTGACCACCCGCGCCCTGCGCCCGAATCGCCGTGATTTCCAGCTCATTATCAGGGATAGAGATGTTTCGGGAGATGACTATCATGAACCCTGCTGCCACGCGGTCAGATGAATTTCCAGATTGTTCTGAGAATCGGACAACCAGATAGCGCCATCCTGAATCGTCGCCTGCAGCGCCATGGTGCGACCAGCAAATTCACTCAGTTGCGCCAGCTGTTCGTCATCCAGATACCACACGGTAAGATTTTTAAACTGCGCGCACTTACTCTGGTTTTGTTGCCACCAGATCTGGGCCGCACGGCTGTTGTAGGTAAACAGGGCCACCTCAGCAGACTGAGTGCAGGCTTTCTTAATACGACGCTCATCCGGCAGGCCGAGTTCAATCCATAAATCAATGCCCAGATGGTCGTTTCGCAGCCAGGCTTCCGGTTCATCTTCCGCGCTCAGGCCACGTGTGAACTGCAGGCGTTCATCGGCATATTTAATCCACGCCAGCAGTCGCAGCATCATGCGCTCCTGGGTTTCTGAAGGGTGACGCGCCAGCGTCAAGGCTGCGTCAAGGAACTGGTTGCGGTCGAGATCCGCCACATTGACTACAGCTTTATAGATTGTCGCTTTAAGCGCCATTTGAGAACTCCTTTCGAATCAGGCGCTCATTGTAGCGAAAACTGCGGCAAAAGGCTGCTAACAGCACCTCTATCAAGGCCGCTGATATTGCCTGAATGAGTATGGTATAGTCACCTTGCTAAACAGAGTTTATCTTCGTAGGCTTAGACTTGCATCCACGGTTAAGTCAGAGTGCTGACAGGAGGGCATGTGGAAAAATATTGTGAGTTAATACGCAAGCGGTACGCGGAAATCGCCAGCGGAGACTTAGGGTATGTCCCGGATGCGCTGGGTTGCGTATTGAAGGTGCTTAATGAAATGGCGGCAGACAGCGCCCTTTCAGAGTCGGTCAGGGAAAAAGCGGCCTATGCTGCCGCGAACTTACTGGTGAGCGATTATGTCAATGAATGAAACGTATCAACCCATCAACTGTGATGATTACGACAATCTTGAACTCGCCTGCCAGCACCATTTGTTACTGACGTTGGCGTTAAAAGATGGCGAAGTTTTACAAGCGAAAGCAAACGATCTGGTTTCACGCAAAAACGTGGAATATCTGGTCGCAGATGTCGCAGGTGAAACCCGGGAGCTTCGCCTCGATAAAATTGCCAGCTTCAGCCACCCGCAAATCGGTACCGTGGTCGTCAGCGAATCCTGATTCTTTTGTTGCCGGATGGCGGTGCAAGCACCTTATCCGGCCTACTTTCCATGCGATATGTAGGTCGGATAAGCGCATCGCCATCAGGCATGCCAAACCAGACTCACCCCTTCTTTATCTTCTGCTGCTCCCTCACGCGTCACAAAAACACCCGCAGCCGCAATCAGCGTTTCGCCGTAAAACAACAGCGGCGTGGTATCTCGTCGCCAGGGCGGGATCCCCTGCTCCTGCCAGATTTTCTTTAATTTACGTCCACCGTTACGCCCGACAATATGTAATACGCCTGGCGCTCTAAACCGAATGCTGACGGCTTCATCTGCCTGCGGCATACGCAATTCGCCAGCAGGGATGAGCTGCACCGAGCCTAACCCGGCAGGCAGCGTCAACGGCGTTTCCCGGCATGTCCACGGGATGACGGTTTCGCTTTGCCCATCGACCGATTTCACCCACCACAGCTGTGACTGATAACGACGAATGTCGAACTCTCCAAGGCGAAAACAGGGGGAAGCATCTTCCCGCGCCAGCGCGACTTCCTGCCAGATACGTTCCAGAGCGTCACGGGAAGGCATTGGCGCAGTTAATCCTGCCAGCCAGCGGCGAAGCAGGGCGGCACGCCGTACACCGCTCATCGTCATTAGCGGCGCCAGTAAAAGTGTGCCCTGGGCCGTGACGCAGTCGGCTAAATCGCTGGCAAGCAGTTCATCCAGTAAGCTCTCCTGCTCGGCGCACAGCGCGGCGCTGCGGGCCGTGGCTTGCGCGAAGTGCGGCCAACGCTGTTGCAGCAAGGGAGTAACGCGCAATCTGAGGAAATTGCGATCGTAGGTATCATCCTGATTACTTTCATCCTCAATCCAACATAATTGGTGCTGTCGCGCCCACCCTTCCAGCGCCTCTCGCGTTTGCGCCAGCAGCGGTCGGATCAGCCGGGTCCCGGCGAACGGCGAGCTTTCTCCCATGGCGGACAGCCCGGCAGGACCACTGCCACGTTTAAGGGCCAGCAGAAAAGTTTCGCACTGGTCGTCCAGATGCTGGGCGGTCATCAGTACCTCGCCCGGCAGCAACGTCTGTGCAAATGCGTGATAGCGCGCCCGCCGCGCCTGAGCTTCTATCCCCAGACCATCATCCTCCAGACGGACCCGTTCAACCACCAGCGGCACCTGCCACTGCGCGCATATCGATTCACAGTGCTGCACCCAGTTGTCCGCGTGGGGACTTAATCCATGATGAATATGGATTGCGCGCAACGTAACCTCAGGGTGCTGTGCTCGCCACAGCACTAACTGATGCAGCAGCACGGTGGAGTCCAGCCCGCCGCTAAAGGCGACCAGAATCGATTGAGAATTCAGCAGTGAAGTGTTCAGCGTGAGTGTTGTCATGATGGTTACTTACAATGGCATTGCCCGGCACGTTACCGGGCTAACGCCATAATGACAAGCCTTACAGCTCATACAGTTCGAGCGGTAATCCGTCGGGATCGTTAAAAAACGTGAAGCGTTTGCCGGTGAACGGATCAATGCGTATCGGCTCGCACTTCACATCGCGCGCTTCCAGATGCGCGATCGCTTTCTCTACGTCATCCACACTGAACGCCAGATGACGTAAACCACAGGCTTCCGGTCGGCTGGGGCGGCAAGGTGGAAATGGGAAAGAAAAGAGCTCAATCACATACTGACCGTTCAATGCCAGATCGCCTTTCCAGGAGTCTCGCTCTTCCCGGTAGGCTTCGCTCATCAGGGTGAAGCCCAACACATCGCAGTAAAATGCCTTACTCGCCGCGTAGTCCGTCGCAATAATGGCAATATGGTGAACCTGTTTTAATCCCAGCATAGCGTTTTGCCTCTTTCGTTTGTTCTTTCAGCACGTTACTCGCGCTCAATGGGTTCAGGCAAGTCGTTATGCCATTTTTAAGACTCTCACACGATACACGCCATCCTCACCCAGTTTAGCGCCATGGATATCGGTTTCAAATCCAGGATAATGATGGCCCACGGAGCACAGCATCAGCAGGAAATCGAGTACAGCCCGGCTTTTTTCCGTGATCATTTCACCAGGCATCAAGAGCGGTACGCCGGGAGGGTAAGGCAGGATCATATTGGCGGAAACGCGCCCCACCAGTTGATCGAGCGCTACCGTTTCAACCTCACCTTTGATCTGCCGTTGCCAGGCCTGATGCGGCGTCATTTTCATTTCCGGTAAGGTATCAAATGCCCGCAGCATCAGCCCGGAAAGATCGTGCTGGCGAATAAGCCTATGGATCCCCTGCGCCAGATCCTGAATGCGCATATTACGATAAAAATCAGGATCTTCAGCATACAGATCCGGCAGCATGTTTTTCACGCGTAAATTCAGATCGTACGAACGCTTAAATTCCGTCAGTCCGCGCAGCAGGCCCATCGCCCGGGTTTTATCAATGCCGATGCTGAACAGGAACAACAGATTATACGGTCCCGTTTTCTCGACAACCACGCCGCGTTCATCAAGGAATTTCGCCACCAGCGCGGCAGGAATCCCCTCTTCACTCATATTTCCCTGTTCATCCATCCCCGGCGTCAGAATAGTGACTTTTACCGGGTCAAGAAACATGTGGTCGGCGTCAGCATCGATAAATCCGTGCCAGTCTTCACCGGGCGCTACCGGCCAGCATTCTGCTTCATCCACCCTTTCTGGTTGCCAGATATCAAAAAACCAGCCATCCGACTCTTCACGCAACCGCTGCACTTCTTTACGAAAATGCAGCGCCCGCTCCACCGAACGATTGATTAACCGCTTACCGGAATTGCCACGCAGCATTGCCGCTGCGGTTTCTATCGAGGCAACAATCGGGTAACTCGGCGAAGTGGATGTGTGCATCATAAAGGCTTCGTTAAAGGTGTCTTCGTCGTAATCGCCCTTAATGTGGATCAAAGAAGCCTGTGACAACGCCGCCAGCATCTTGTGGGTGGACTGGGTTTCAAAAATCACCTTCCCCGGCACGCGCTCACCGCTCATCCCGCTTTTCCCCTGATAGATCGGATGAAAATGGGTATATGGCACCCAGGCTGAATCAAAATGGATAGAGGGCACATCCAGCGTTTGTTTGATCCAGTTGGTGTTATACAGCAGGCCGTCATAGGTAGAGTTGGTGATCACCGCATGCACCGGCCATTGCGCCTGGGGGGTCTCCTCTACCTTGCTTTCGATGCTTGCCCGGCTAAATTCCCTTCGGGGGATACCGCCCAGAATACCCAACGCATTACGCGTCGGCTTCAACCAGATTGGCACCACATCGCTCATCATCAGCAAATGTGCCAACGACTTATGACAGTTGCGGTCAATCAACAGCGTACTGCCCGTGGGTGCGGCGTACATACCAACAATTTTATTGGAGGTGGACGTGCCGTTGGTCACCATATAGCTCTGCTCGGCGCCAAAAGTGCGCGCGATATACTCCTCCGCTTCCAGGTGCGGGCCGGTATGATCCAGCAGCGAGCCCAGCTCGGTCACTGAAATGGAGACATCGGCTTTCAGCGTATTACCGCCAAAGAAATCATAGAACAGGCAGCCGACCGGGCTTTTCTGGTACGCCGTTCCCGCCATATGACCGGGCGTGCAAAAGGTATACTTTCCTTCCTTCACATAGGTAAACAGCGCTTTGGTGAAAGGGGGCGTAATGTTATCCAGATATTCGCTGGTGTACTGGCGGATGCGGGTGGCAATGTCTTCAGACTGGCCCAGCGCATACTCAAAAAACCACAGCGCCATGCGCAGGTCGTGAGCGCTGACATCCATCGTTGAATGGGTATTAATAAAGGCGTAAAGCGGAAGATATTCGTTGAGCTGGTTGATGTCACTGCACAGATCCAGACTGTATTCATCCCAGTCAAAAATGACGCCGCAAATTCGCGGGTTATGTTCGATAAACTTCAGCAGGTCAACGCTATTCTGCGGCCAGATAATCTGAAACCCCTGCTGTTGTAGCGCACGCTCAAGTTCCTTGATGGGCTCATCTTTATAAAAGACGCCATGCGGTCCCATGATGGCAATGATATTCATGCGTTCCTCCTGGAAAAACCTCAGTTAAGCATAGCCTGGTCAAACTGCAGGTAAAAAAAAGGGCCACAGCATTGTGGCCCTTTTCAGAATTAATGTAGCTTATGCGTAGCCGTAGCTCATCAGACGCTGGTAGCGACGGTTTTTCAGATCTTCTTTACCTAACACATCAAGATCGGCGAGATCGGCCAGCAGTTGCGCTTTCAGTGACGCCGCCATGGCTTCCGGGTTACGGTGCGCGCCACCCAGCGGTTCAGGAATGATAGAGTCGATAAGCTTCAGCTCTTTCAGACGCGGCGCGATAATGCCCATCGCTTCAGCGGCCAGCGGCGCTTTATCAGCGCTTTTCCACAGAATGGAGGCACAACCTTCCGGGGAGATAACGGAATAGGTGCTGTATTGCAGCATATTCACTTTATCGCCTACGCCGATCGCCAGCGCGCCGCCGGAACCACCTTCACCGATAACGGTGCAGATGACCGGTACGCTCAGACGCGACATTTCACGCAGGTTGCGCGCGATCGCTTCAGACTGACCACGTTCTTCCGCGCCCACACCCGGGTAAGCCCCTGGGGTGTCGATGAAGGTAATGATCGGCATGTTGAAACGTTCTGCCATTTCCATCAGACGCAGCGCTTTGCGATAGCCTTCTGGCGCGGGCATGCCGAAATTACGACGAATTTTTTCTTTGGTCTCACGGCCTTTCTGATGACCAATGATCATCACCGGACGACCATCCAGACGCGCAATACCGCCGACGATAGCTTTGTCATCCGCATAGGCACGATCGCCCGCCAGCTCATCAAATTCATCAAACGCCAGGCGGACATAATCCAGGGTGTACGGACGCTGTGGATGGCGTGCCAGTTGGGCTACCTGCCATGCGCCAAGATCGGCGAAGATTTTACGCGTCAGTTCTACGCTTTTTTCACGCAGACGATGCACTTCTTCATCGATGTTAATATCCAGTTTCTCATCCTGACGGCTAACCGCAGTCAGAGAATCGATTTTTGCTTCCAGCTCTGCAATCGGCTGTTCAAAATCAAGGAAATTCAGACTCATAGTATTCCTGTATTAGTCAAACTCCAGTTCCACCTGCTCCGAACCAATAAGGCCGCGGAGATCGTTTAGCAAACGATCGCTCGGAGAGACACGCCACGTCGCGCCAAAACGCAACCGCGCACGTGCATCCGCCCTCTGATAGTAGAGATGTACTGGAATTGTCCCCGAGCGGTGGGGTTCCAGAGACTGACGGAGTCGGTTTAAAAGCTGGTCATCAATTTGCCTGTCCGTCAGCGAGATAGCAAGCCCGCGAGCATATTTTTCCCGGGCTTCGTCAATATCCATGACTTCACGGGCCATCATTTTAAGCCCGCCGCTGAAGTCATCAAAGCTGACCTGTCCGCTGACGATAAGTATGCGGTCTTTTTCCAGCAATTGCTGGTATTTATCCAGGGCATCGGTAAACAACATAACTTCCAGACGCCCGGAACGGTCATCCAGTGTACAGATGCCGATACGATTGCCGCGCTTGGTGACCATTACCCGCGCGGCAATGACGAGCCCCGCAGCCGTGGTGACTTTACCACGTTCTGTCGGATGCATGTCTTTCAGCCTGTGGCCTCCAACATAGCGCTCAATTTCTTTCAAATACTGGTTGATAGGGTGTCCCGTCAGGTAAAGCCCTAACGTTTCACGCTCACCGTCTAATACTACCTGCTCAGGCCACGGTGTACAGTTGGCATAAGACTGTTCAATTTGTTCGGGTTCTTCCGCCAGCACGCCAAACATATCAGCCTGGCCAATAGCCTCGGCTTTCGCATGCTGATCGGCGGCTTTTAGCGCATCATTCAACGAATTCATCAACGCCGCGCGGTGTGGGCCAAGGCGGTCAAACGCCCCGGACATAATCAGTTTTTCCAGCACCCGGCGATTGAGTTTTTTGATATCCGTACGCGCACAGAGATCAAACAGCTCGCGGAAGTAACCGCCTTCGTTGCGCGCCTCAATAATAGCTTCAATTGGCCCTTCACCCACGCCTTTTATCGCGCCGATGCCATAAACAATCTCGCCATCATCGTTAACGTGGAAATGGTAAAGCCCGGAGTTAATGTCTGGCGGCAGGATTTTTAACCCCATGCGCCAGCATTCATCCACCAGCCCGACCACTTTCTCGGTGTTATCCATATCGGCCGTCATTACCGCCGCCATAAACTCGGCCGGGTAATGCGCCTTCAACCATAGCGTCTGGTAAGAGACCAGCGCATAGGCGGCGGAGTGTGATTTGTTAAATCCGTAACCGGCGAATTTCTCCACCAGGTCAAAGATTTTCATCGCCAGTTCGCCGTCGACGCCGCGCTTTTTCGCCCCTTCTTCAAAGGTGCCGCGCTGTTTGGCCATTTCTTCCGGCTTTTTCTTACCCATCGCACGACGCAGCATATCCGCGCCGCCAAGCGTGTAACCAGACAGCTCCTGGGCAATCTGCATAACCTGTTCCTGATACAGGATAATGCCGTAGGTTGGCTCCAGTACCGGCTTCAGACACTCATGCTGCCATTGTACGTCCGGATAGGAAATCTCTTCGCGACCATGCTTACGGTCGATAAAGTTATCTACCATCCCCGACTGTAGCGGGCCCGGGCGGAACAAGGCCACCAGTGCGATCATATCTTCGAAGCAGTCAGGCTGCAGACGTTTGATCAGATCCTTCATGCCGCGGGATTCAAGCTGGAATACCGCGGTGGTTTCCGAGCGTTGCAGCATGTCGAAGCTTTTCTTATCGTCAAGCGGAATGGCCGCGATATCCAGCGGCGGCTCGCCGTTCTTTTCACGGCGGGCGTTGATCATCTCCAGCGCCCAGTTGATGATGGTCAGCGTACGCAGCCCCAGGAAGTCGAACTTCACCAGGCCGGCGTATTCCACGTCGTTCTTATCAAACTGAGTAACCGGGTGCAGCCCCTGCTCATCGCAGTATAGCGGCGCAAAATCGGTAATTTTGGTCGGAGCGATAACCACGCCACCGGCGTGCTTGCCGGCGTTACGCGTGACGCCTTCCAGCTTACGCGCCATATCGATCAGCGCTTTAACCTCTTCATCTGCCTCATAGATTTCCGGCAGTTGCGGTTCAGCTTCGAAGGCTTTCGCCAGCGTCATGCCCGGATCGGGCGGCACCAGTTTCGAAATACGATCCACGAAGCCGTACGGGTGCCCCAGCACGCGGCCCACGTCTCGGATAACCGCTTTTGCCGCCATCGTACCGAAAGTAATAATCTGCGAAACCGCATCACGACCGTACATATCCGCCACGTGTTCAATAACCTGGTCGCGTTTCTCCATACAGAAGTCAACGTCGAAGTCGGGCATTGAGACACGTTCCGGGTTCAGGAAACGTTCGAACAGCAGGTCAAATTCCAGCGGATCCAGGTCGGTAATTTTTAGCGCATAGGCCACCAGCGAGCCTGCGCCGGAACCACGTCCCGGGCCGACTGGTACGCCGTTATCCTTCGACCACTGGATAAATTCCATAACGATCAGGAAGTAGCCCGGGAACCCCATCTGGTTGATAACCTGTAGCTCAACATCCAGACGTTCATCATATTCCGGACGGCGCCTGGCGCGCTCTTCCGGATCCGGGAACAGGAACTCCAGTCGCTGTTCCAGCCCCTCTTTCGACTTCGCCACGAGGAAATCCTCGGTGGTCATATCGCCGGTCGGGAACTGTGGCAAGAAATACTCACCCAAACGCACCGTGACGTTACAGCGTTTGGCAATTTCGACGGTGTTTTGCAGCGCCTCCGGGATATCGGAGAACAGCTCGCACATCTCGTCTTCGCTGCGCATATACTGCTGCGCGGAGTAGTTACGCGGGCGTTTAGGGTCATCAAGGGTGAACCCGTCGTGGATCGCCACACGGATTTCATGCGCGTCGAAATCGCCGGTTTCCAGGAAGCGAACATCGTTGGTCGCCACCACCGGCAAACCACGCCTTTCGGCCAGTTCTACCGCGGCATGCAGATAGTTTTCTTCATCTTGTCTGCCGGTACGGATCAGCTCAAGGAAGTAGCTATTGGGAAAATGCGCTTCGTAAAACGCCACGCATTCGTCAACCAGGGCGCTATTACCGCGC
>NZ_JAHLQZ010000081.1:0-17354 GCF_018919505.1 Citrobacter sp. S55_ASV_140 | reverse complement strand
GGTACGCACGCCGGACATAATTGGCGTCGGCAGAGAAATTTTGAACGTTGAAACGGCATCGTAGAAACGTTTTACATATTGCAGACGCGTTTCACGTGGATAGTTAGAGAACAGGCAGGCCGCTACCAGAATGTAGAGGAACTGCGCGCTTTCATAAATCTCACCGGTGACACGGTTTTGCACCAGGTATTTACCTTCTAACTGCTTCACCGCAGCATAGGAGAAGGTCATATCACGGTCGTGTACGATGAACGAGTCCATCTGCTTGAACTCTTCTTCCGTGTAGTCTTCCAGCAGATGATTGTCGTATTTGCCCATTTCAACCATTTTCACGACATGGTCGTAAAGTGCAGGCGGTTCAAACTCGCCGTAGGCTTTTTTACGCAGGTGGAAAATGGCCAGGCGGGCAGCCAGGTACTGATAATCCGGTGCCTCGCGGGAGATCAGGTCGGCGGCTGCTTTGATGATCGTCTCATGGATATCGGACGTTTTGATACCGTCATAAAACTGAATATGAGAGCGCAGCTCGACCTGAGAAATCGATACGTTATTCAGTCCTTCTGCCGCCCAATCCAGAACTCGGTGGATTTTGTCGAGATTGATGCGCTCTGTACTACCATCACGCTTTGTCACCAGCAGACTCTGATTCATGTGGTTTTTTACCTGTCCGTGAAAGAAAAAATATCCCCCATATTATCCACAGAGTCATGTTGTGACTAAGTCTGTGGATAAATACTATATGTAGGGGTTGTTTGATAAAATAGACGCTATATGGTGAGTATTCTAGTAGGGATTCTTTTCAGCACAAGAGTTGATTTTGACGTTAAATTGAGGTTGCAAAAGGGTAAGAATCGCTAAGTGCGCGTCTTATAAGGCCTGGCGGGGATGTCAATAATTGAGAAAAAAAATAGAAAATTTGATCGAGTGCTGATTTCTTCATCTAAGGCGAAGAAAGTTCTTATGATCTGGCACAGGAATTGTAGGCCTGATAAGCGAAGCGCCATCAGGCCCTGTTCCTGTCAGCATGCCGAATAGCAGCGTTGGACGCCTTATCCGGCCTACAGGAAGCGGTTAATCAACGCTGGCAGTGGTATGGACCATATAGTTCACATCTACGCCCGGACCGAGTTTAAAGCTGTTGGTGATCGGGTTGTAATGCAGGCCGGTCATATGACGCTCTTTCAGCACGGTCTGATCTACCCACTGTAATAACTCTGCAGGCTTAATAAATTTTTTCACATCATGCGTGCCTTTCGGCACCATGCGCAAAATATATTCCGCTCCGACCACGGCCATCAGCCAGGATTTGCCGTTGCGGTTAAGCGTGGAGAAAAACACTTCGCCGCCCGGTTTGACCAGCCTGGCGCAGGCGCTGACCACCGACTGCGGGTCCGGCACGTGCTCCAGCATTTCCATGCAGGTCACCACGTCATACTGGTGCGCATGTTTTTCCGCGTGCTCTTCGACGGTTTCCTGGACGTACTCGACCTGGATACCGCTCTCCAGCGCATGCAGTTTTGCTACCTGTAACGGTTCAAAGCCCATATCCAGGCCCGTGACGGTTGCGCCTTCGCGCGCCATACTTTCCGCCAGAATGCCGCCGCCGCAGCCGACGTCGAGTACCTTTTTACCAAACAGGCCGCCTGAGCGCTCCGTGATGTAGCCCAGACGCAGCGGGTTAATGCGGTGCAGTGGCTTAAATTCCCCCTCAAGGTCCCACCAGCGTGACGCGACTGCTTCAAACTTGGCAATTTCTTCATGGTCAACGTTGTGACTTACCGGGGGTTTTTCGGCATTCATTGGGGCTTCTACTCCTAAATTTGCGATGCAAATGAGTATATCAGCCTGACGGGATGAATAAAGCCTCTGTCAGGGGGAATCCATTTACCTGAATCTGTGCGAATGTGTTATAATTTGCGACCTTTGAATCCGGGATACAGTAGAGGGATAGCGGTTAGATGAGCGACCTTGCGAGAGAAATTACACCGGTCAACATTGAGGAAGAGCTGAAGAGCTCATATCTGGATTATGCGATGTCGGTCATTGTTGGCCGTGCGCTGCCAGACGTCCGAGATGGCCTGAAACCGGTTCACCGTCGCGTACTTTACGCCATGAACGTATTGGGCAACGACTGGAATAAAGCCTATAAAAAATCTGCCCGTGTCGTTGGTGACGTAATCGGTAAATACCACCCTCATGGTGATACCGCCGTTTACGACACCATTGTTCGTATGGCGCAGCCATTCTCCTTGCGTTACATGCTGGTAGATGGTCAGGGTAACTTTGGTTCTGTCGATGGCGACTCCGCAGCGGCGATGCGTTATACGGAAATCCGTATGTCGAAAATCGCCCATGAGCTGATGGCTGACCTGGAAAAAGAAACGGTTGATTTCGTCGATAACTACGACGGCACCGAACAAATTCCTGACGTCATGCCGACCAAAATTCCTAACCTGCTGGTGAACGGTTCGTCCGGTATCGCGGTAGGTATGGCAACCAACATTCCGCCGCACAACCTGACGGAAGTGATCAACGGCTGTCTGGCATACATTGACGATGAAGACATCAGCATTGAAGGGCTGATGGAGCATATTCCGGGTCCGGACTTCCCGACCGCCGCGATCATTAACGGTCGTCGTGGTATCGAAGAAGCCTACCGTACCGGTCGCGGCAAAGTGTACATTCGCGCCCGCGCGGAAGTCGAAGCCGACGCCAAAACCGGCCGTGAAACCATCATCGTCCATGAAATTCCGTATCAGGTGAACAAAGCGCGCCTGATCGAGAAAATCGCCGAGCTGGTAAAAGACAAACGCGTTGAAGGCATCAGTGCACTGCGTGACGAGTCTGATAAAGACGGTATGCGCATCGTGATTGAAGTGAAACGCGATGCGGTCGGGGAAGTGGTTCTGAACAACCTTTATTCCCAGACCCAACTGCAGGTTTCTTTCGGTATCAACATGGTTGCGCTGCACCATGGTCAGCCGAAGATCATGAACCTGAAAGATATTATTGCCGCGTTTGTACGTCACCGTCGTGAAGTCGTAACGCGCCGTACTATCTTTGAACTGCGTAAAGCCCGCGACCGTGCGCATATCCTTGAAGCGTTGGCGATTGCGCTGGCGAACATTGACCCAATCATTGAACTGATCCGCCGCGCGCCGACCCCGGCAGAAGCGAAAGCTGCGTTGGTTGCGCGTTCGTGGGAGCTGGGTAACGTGTCCGCCATGCTGGAACGTGCCGGTGATGACGCCGCGCGTCCTGAATGGCTGGAGCCGGAATTTGGCGTGCGTGACGGTCAGTACTACCTGACTGAACAGCAGGCCCAGGCGATTCTGGATCTGCGTTTGCAGAAACTGACCGGCCTTGAGCATGAAAAACTGCTCGACGAATACAAAGAGCTGCTGGAGCAGATCGCTGAACTGCTGCATATTCTGGGCAGCGCAGATCGTCTGATGGAAGTTATCCGTGAAGAGATGGAGCTGATTCGCGAGCAGTTCGGCGACGAACGTCGTACCGAAATCACCGCCAACAGCGCTGACATCAATATCGAAGATCTGATTAGCCAGGAAGATGTTGTCGTGACCTTGTCTCATCAGGGCTACGTGAAATATCAGCCGTTAACCGATTACGAAGCACAGCGTCGTGGCGGTAAAGGCAAATCAGCAGCACGTATTAAAGAAGAAGACTTTATTGACCGCCTGCTGGTGGCCAACACCCATGACACGATCCTCTGCTTCTCCAGCCGTGGTCGTTTGTACTGGATGAAGGTTTATCAGTTGCCGGAAGCCAGCCGTGGCGCGCGTGGACGTCCAATCGTCAACCTGCTGCCATTGGAAGCGAACGAACGTATCACCGCTATTCTGCCGGTACGCGAGTACGAAGAAGGTGTGAACGTCTTTATGGCGACCGCCAGCGGTACCGTGAAGAAAACCGCGCTGACCGAGTTCAGCCGTCCGCGTTCCGCCGGTATCATTGCGGTTAACCTGAACGAAGGCGACGAGCTGATTGGCGTTGACCTGACGTCCGGTAGTGACGAAGTCATGCTGTTCTCTGCCGCGGGTAAAGTAGTGCGCTTTAAAGAAGATGCCGTTCGTGCGATGGGTCGTACCGCGACCGGCGTACGCGGTATCAAGCTGGCAGGCGAAGACAAAGTCGTTTCTCTGATTATTCCGCGCGGCGAAGGCGCTATCCTGACCGTGACGCAAAACGGCTACGGTAAGCGTACCGCGGCAGAAGAGTATCCGACCAAGTCTCGTGCGACTCAGGGCGTTATCTCCATCAAAGTGACCGAGCGCAACGGATCTGTTGTTGGCGCGGTACAGGTTGAAGATACCGACCAGATCATGATGATCACCGATGCAGGTACGCTGGTGCGTACTCGCGTGTCGGAAATCAGCGTAGTAGGGCGTAACACCCAGGGCGTGATCCTCATCCGTACTGCGGAAGATGAAAACGTCGTGGGTCTGCAACGCGTTGCTGAGCCGGTTGATGATGAAGAACTCGACTCCATCGACGGAAGTGCCGCTGAGGGCGACGAGGATATCGCGCCTGAAGCAGAAACCGATGATGATGCGGCGGACGACGCAGAAGAGTAATTCAGTATTTTAATACTGCACAAAAGGGAGGCTTTGCCTCCCTTTTTTACGTTCTGAATATTCCCTTTCCCATCAGCTAATTATCCTTTATCCGCTTGCTGCAGGCTTCATGTATAAAAATACAAAAATAAATGAATAATTATAGTTTCGTGAGAGTGCTCACTGTTTGTTCACACTTTTACCGCTAACGTTATTCTGTCCACTAAAAGAATTTTAAGATCCGTTGTGAACAGGAGACCGACAAATTATTTAAGAAAAAACACCTGAAGTGTGAAAGAGAAATGCGTTGGCTGCCTCAGTCTGTCAGTTCACCTCTGACGGATGAATATACTTTTACCTCGGCGTTGGGAGTTAACTATGATAGTTGAAATTGCGGAAGGTTTTATCCATCTTTTTCAGAGTGCTGGCAAGATATTCTCCGGGATGATCGTCAGCACTATTCCGATGTTAATAACGCTAATTCTGACGGTTAATTTCATTATGAAGTTAATAGGTCAGCAGCGGATGGAAAAAGTCGCCACCCTGATGGGTAAATCAAAAATATTAACCTACGGAATATTGCCCAGTTTTGCCTGGTTCTTCCTGAGCAGTCCCGGCGCGCTGACCATGGGCAAATTCCTGCCAGAACGGTGTAAGCCCGCTTATCAGGATGCGCTGGGCAGTACCGTTCACCCGCTGACCTCGCTGTTTCCCCACATTGTGCCATCTGAACTCTTTATCTGGCTGGGCGTAGCTGCGGGGATTACCCGACTCGACCTTCCCGTTGCCGATCTGGCATTGCGTTATATCGCGGCAGGTATTCTGCTTGGATTTATCCGCGGTTTTCTTACCGAATATATCTTCACCAGGCTGGAGAAGCGTGAACTTAATCAGGAATAAGGAAAAAAAATGAAAGTACTATTTTCGGCTGACGTCGTAAAAGCTGGAAAGAAAGTAGAAGAGGGATTGCTTAGTGGCATGCTGATAACGTTTAACGATCGCGCCCCGGAAGATTATCTCGATTATGTGCTGGTAATTAAGAATATTGTTTGTAATAGCGCGCCATTACAAAAAACAGCGAACTACGTTTTACAGATTAATAACCAGATATGGAGTATCACCTGCTGGGGAGATGCGGCGTGGCAAAACTTATGTGAGCTGGGGCATATGACAGTGGTATTTGACGGGGCAGAAAAGCCAATCGCCTATGGTTCATTACACGTAAAAAGCGATTGCCCGCCTGCCGTGAATGAATTAACGGGCCCATTGACAATAATGAGGAAAACCGATGAAAACCGTGCTGATTAAAAAAGGTCATTCAGGGATTGGCGATGATATGTATTTATCTCGCGATACCAGCAAAGTCATCTTGTCGCTCACCGGGAAAAGCATTGACCCGATTGCCAAAAAATTGGGTGATATGCTGGAGATGCCGGTTGTTAACGGCTTTGATGCGATGCCGGATGATAAGAAAATCCTCTGCGTGGTGATCAACTGCGGCGGTTCATTGCGCTGCGGCATCTACCCACAAAAAAGAATCAAGACCATCAATATTCTCCCCACCGGCGCGATGGGGCCGCTGGCGAAGTATATCACCGAGGATATCTACATTTCTGATGTCAGCAGTGAATCGCTATCGCTGATTGAAACGTTTAATCAGCCGGTCACTGCCCAAGAGGTTGATGTTGTTGAACCTCTGTCCGCTGGTGATGCTTCGGTGGCCGTCAGTCGCCAGGGGGATACCAAACCGCGCGGTTCGGCGACCAACACCGCACTGGAGTTGATGACCCGATTTGCGACGGGGATAGGCAACTTTGTCAGCCTGCTCTATACCTCCGCGCGCGAGTCGGTTGAGCTGTGCATTAAAAACGTTATTCCGTTTATGGCTTTTATCTCCGTGCTGATTGCTCTGGTGCAGGAAACGGCAATTGGTCAGTGGGCCGGGAATACGCTGTCACCGCTTGCCGGATCGTTAACCGGTCTGTTTGTGATCGCGATTATCTGCGGCTTACCGTTTATCTCGCCGATTCTGGCTCCGGGGGCGGCCATAGCACAGGTGGTGGGCGTGCTGGTGGGGACGCTCATCGGCAGCGGAGTGGTTTCACCCCTGATGGCGTTGCCGGCGCTGTTTGCGATAAATGTCCAGGTAGGCGCTGACTTTATTCCCGTTGGGCTTTCTATGCAGGAGGCGAAAGAGAAAACCATTCGCCTTGGTGTACCGGCTTTCCTGCTGTCACGAATGATTACCGCACCTCTGGCGGTGGCTATCGGCTATCTGTTTTCTTTTGGTTTGTTTAACTGAGGAATCGTGTCATGAACAAAATCAATGCCGCGGTGGTTGGCGCGGGAATTTACGGCAAACACCATATCAATGCTTATCACTATAATCCGTGGGTGAATCTGGTCGGGTTTTGCGAAATCAACCCGGAAATCCGGGCCAGCGTGGCGCAGGAGTTTCACACTCCCGGCTTTGCATCGCTGGCAGAATTGTTTGCCGCCACGCAGGTCGATTTGGTGTCGATCGCCACCCCGGATCCGTTCCACTTTGATGCTACGATTGAGTCCATCACCGCTGGCAAACATGTGCTGATTGAAAAACCGATGGCGACAACCTCGGCGGAATGTCGGGAGATTATTCTCTGTGCCGCAGAGCATGGGGTGAAAATCGGCGTTGATTACCACAAGCGCTGGGACGGGATGGCGCAACATATTCATCATGAGCTGCTGAAGCCGGAAACCGGACAGGTACTGCGTGGCTATATGAGCATGGATGACATCATAGACGTGCCAAAAAACTGGTTATCGTGGGCGAACGAGAGCTCTCCGGTCCATTTCCTCGGTACTCACTGTTTTGATTTAATTCGCTATTATATGAACGGCGCTAACGCGGTAAGTGTCTATGCGATAGGACAGAAGAAGAAACTGGTGGCTGAAGGCATCGATTCCTGGGATACCATTCAGTCGTTTGTTACGTTTGAAAATGGTGCGCAATGGACGGTGGAAGTAGGGTGGTGTTTACCTCCAACGTTCCCCAAAGCCAATGATGGTCGGAGTTTTGTGATCACTGAAAATAACTATTATCGTGCGGATGCGCAGTTGCGCGGTTATGAAATGTTTACCCCACAGCGTAGCGCGACACCAAATTATAACTTCATTAATTACGTTAATAATAAGGCCAGCGGATATGGAATTCAGCCAATACATGATTTTGTGGAACACATATTATTTGATACGCCGTATCTGGCAACAGCTGACGATGGGCTACAGGCGACGTTAATCTGTGAGGCGGTGCATCATTCGTTATCAACAGGGAAGATTGTGCAGTTGTAATTAATCTGGTTTTCACGTCTCATAAACATTCTTTTTGGCTTTAATTTCTATGATTAAAGCAGGGTATCTTATTCCCCCTGACCCTGCCAACGATCATCGTTTATGGGACGTCTTTTCATTATTCATATTCAGATAGCAATATTGCAGGGCATGAAAAAAAAGCGTATGCAGTGACATTTTCAACGCGGCGAAACTCAGAGGGCTGACGCTGGATTGCGGGGTGTAGAGCGTCACATCGGCCAGTGATGTACCGCTCTGATGGCAGGCGACGGCCAGCGAGGCGGCTTCATGCTCGCGAATCAATGTAATCAACTGGTTATCTGGCTCATCCTTAGGGCCCGGCAGCAGGATGACGGAATCACAATCTGTCAGGCTGTTGGCTAACAGCGAATCGGCGTTTTGATACTCAACGGGAATACACACCTTACCAATATCACTATAGTCCTGAATAATATTACTGAGCAGAGAGCCGAGTTCCCGTGAGTGACAAAAATAAAGATTACGACTGGAACTGATAATTTCAAAGAAAGTATTAATTGCCGCTGGGTTATTATTGTTAATAAATTCACTGAGAATAATATTGTTCCTGGCCGCCTGCGCCGGAAGCAGGGCGGCGGGCTCACTACGCAGACACTTAATTAAATCATATTTAAAGGAAGTAAAACCGGTATAACCGAGAGCCTGGGCAAAACGAACAATAGACGGTTGGCTGGTATGGGTCTTTTTTGATATTGCTGTCGAGGTCAGTTTTTCTGCACCTGATAATGTAGCCAGAATGTAACGGCTAATAGTTTGTTCCGTGTGTGAGCCCGTTTTTACCAGTAACTGAAGCTGTTCGATAATGTTCATTGAGGTCCCTCGGTTTTGTTTATTATGACATATACACTTTTTCCTTCAAGTTACCTCTGTGGCGCTCGCGGACTCGTGCACGCGCAGGGGAGTAGACGATGTTCTGCGTGTCGTTAAGCAGGGTAAGGCGCGAAGCGTTTTTTCTCATTTTCAGATAAGACTGCTGAACGGCTGGCGATTTCTACGATATAAACAAGAGAAGTCATCGGCGCAGAAATTGTTCGGTGGTGTAAACGTCGCGGGGTTAAGACAACGGTTTCAGAGCGGTGTATCATATTCCCGTAAAGAGAGGGCATTGCGACGCCGGACATTTACCGCTACCTTAACCACACTCTATTAATGCCCTGAGGCGGAGCTTCGCCCCTTTGAAATACCTTGCTTCCGTTCATTCAACCCTAAAAGTCTCACGCTACCTGTTCAGAGCGTTGGCGCTCCTGATCTGGTGTCTGATCGCTTTTGCCTCCGTGTTCTACATTGTGAACGCGCTGCACCAGAGAGAGTCTGAGATCCATCAGGAACTTAACCTCAGCTCCGATCAGGCCCAGCGTTATATCCAGCGCACATCGGATGTTATTAAAGAGCTGAAATATATTGCCGAGAATCGCTTAACGGCGGAAAACGGCGTGATGTCGCTGCGGGCGCGGGATGACAAAACCGTCGTACCTAATTTTGAGCCGCTGTTTGCCGACTCCGACTGTTCGGTGATGGGCAACGCCTGGCGAGGTTCTCTGGAGTCGCTGGCGTGGTTTATGCGCTACTGGCGCGACAATTTTTCTGCTGCCTATGATTTGAATCGCGTATTCCTGATCGGCAGCGATAATCTCTGTATGGCGAACTTTGGTCTGCGTGAGATGCCCGTCGAACGTGACCAGGCCCTGAAAGCGCTGCATGAGCGCATTATTAAGTATCGCAATGCGCCGCAGGATGAAAACGGTAATAACCTGTTCTGGATTAGCCAGGGGCCGCGTCCTGGAGTGGGCTATTTCTATGCGCTGACGCCGGTTTATCTTGCCAACCGTTTGCAGGCGCTGCTGGGCGTGGAACAACCTATTCGCATGGAGAACTTCTTCACGCCGGGCAGTTTGCCGATGGGGGTGACCATTCTCGATGAAAATGGCCATGCGCTGATTTCGCTCACCGGCCCTGAGGGGAATATTAAGGCTGAACCACGCTGGATGCAGGAGCGTTCCTGGTTTGGCTATACGCCGGGTTTTCGCGATCTGGTGCTGAAGAAAAATCTGCCGCCGTCATCGCTGAGCATTGTGTACTCTGTTCCGGTTGATCTGGTGCTGGAGCGGATCCGCATGATGATCCTGAACGCTATTCTGCTGAATGTGCTGGTCGGCGCGGCATTGTTTATGCTTACGCGTATGTATGAGCGGCGTATTTTTATTCCTGCGGAAAGCGATGCTCAGCGCCTGGAGGAACACGAGCAATTTAACCGTAAAATCGTGGCTTCCGCGCCGGTGGGAATTTGTATTTTGCGCACGCTGGATGGCATTAACATCCTGAGTAATGAACTGGCGCATACCTATCTGAACATGCTGACGCATGAAGACCGGCAACGGTTAACGCAAATCATCTGCGGCCAGCAGGTTAATTTTGTCGATGTGCTGACCAGTAACAATACCAATCTGCAAATCAGCTTTGTGCATTCGCGCTATCGCAATGAAAACGTGGCAATTTGCGTCCTGGTTGACGTCAGTGCGCGCGTTAAAATGGAAGAGTCGTTGCAGGAGATGGCCCAGGCGGCGGAACAGGCGAGTCAGTCCAAATCGATGTTCCTTGCGACAGTGAGCCATGAGCTGCGTACGCCGCTGTATGGCATTATCGGTAACCTCGATTTGTTGCAAACCAAAGAGTTACCCAACGGGGTGGATCGCCTGGTGACGGCGATGAATAACTCTTCCAGCCTGCTGTTGAAAATTATCAGCGATATTCTCGATTTCTCGAAAATTGAATCTGAACAGTTGAAGATTGAACCGCGCGAGTTCTCACCGCGTGAAGTGATGAGCCATATTACGGCAAACTATCTGCCGCTGGTGGTGCGTAAGCAGTTGGGATTGTACTGTTTTATCGACCCGGATGTGCCCGTCGCGTTGAATGGCGATCCTATGCGTTTACAGCAGGTGATCTCCAATCTGCTGAGTAACGCGATCAAGTTTACCGATACCGGCTGCATTGTGCTGCATGTGCAGTGTGACGGTGATTACCTCAGTATCCGTGTGCGTGATACCGGGGTGGGTATCCCCGCCAAAGAAGTGGTCCGTTTGTTCGATCCTTTCTTCCAGGTGGGCACTGGCGTACAGCGTAATTTCCAGGGAACCGGGCTCGGTTTGGCTATCTGTGAAAAACTGATCAGCATGATGGATGGCGACATTTCCGTTGATTCAGAACCGGGAATGGGCAGCCAGTTTACGCTCCGTATTCCTCTTTATGGCGCCCAGTATCCGCAGAAAAAAGGCGTAGAAGGACTGGCTGGCACCCGTTGCTGGCTGGCGGTGCGTAACGCATCGCTGTATCGCTTTGTCGAATCCAGTCTGATGCGTAGCGGGGTGACCGTGCTGCGTTATGAGGGGCAGCGCCCGGATGCTGATGACTTGTTGGTTGCCGATGATGTGCTGGAACAGGCGTGGCAAGGACGTGCCGCGGTGATTTTCTGCCGTCGCCATATTGGGATTCCGTTGGAAAGGGGGCCAGGGGAGTGGGTGCACAGCGTGGCGTCACCGCACGAACTGCCCGCGCTGCTGGCGCATATTTACAGCGTTGATCTGGGGAGTGAAGAACTCTCGACGGCGCTACCCGCCCCGGATAAAGTCGGCGCTACCAACGATGACATGATGATACTGGTGGTCGACGATCATCCTATCAACCGGCGTTTACTGGCCGATCAACTGGGATCGTTGGGATATCAGTGTAAAACGGCGAATGACGGTGTCGATGCCCTCAATGTACTGAGTAAAAACCATATCGACATCGTACTGAGCGACGTCAACATGCCAAACATGGATGGTTATCGCCTGACTCAGCGCATCCGCCAGTTAGGTTTAACGTTGCCGGTTGTGGGCGTGACGGCAAACGCGCTGGCTGAAGAGAAGCAGCGGTGTCTGGAATCCGGTATGGATAGCTGTCTTTCCAAGCCAGTGACATTAGATGTATTGAAGCAAACGCTGACGGTCTATGCGGAAAGAGTGAGGAAGGCGCGGGGATAAGAAATACCGGATAGCGGGGTTTGCCTTACCAGGCCTACGGAACAAACTGTTCGTAGGCCTGATAAACGCAGTGCCATCAGGCAGTTAATTACTCTTTATCTGAAGGACTCAGCGTCACGGAAGAGAGGTAATTCAACAGCGCGATATCGTTTTCCACACCGAGTTTCATCATCGCCGATTTTTTCTGGCTGCTGATGGTTTTAATACTGCGGTTGAGCTTTTTGGCAATTTCAGTCACCAGGAAACCTTCGGCAAACAGGCGCAGAACTTCGCTCTCTTTCGGTGACAGGCGTTTGTCGCCATAGCCACTGGCGCTAATTTTTTCCAGCAGCCGAGAAACGCTTTCCGGAGTAAATTTCTTCCCCTTTTGCAGCGCGGCCAGCGCTTTCGGCAGGTCTGTTGGCGCGCCTTGCTTCAGGACAATCCCTTCAATATCGAGATCCAGCACCGCGCTCAGGATGGCCGGGTTATTGTTCATGGTCAGCACAATAATCGACAGGCTCGGGAAATGGCGCTTGATGTATTTTATTAACGTGATCCCATCACCGTATTTATCTCCCGGCATGGAGAGGTCGGTAATCAACACATGAGCATCTAACTTAGGCAAATTGTTGATCAGTGCTGTGGAGTCTTCAAATTCGCCGACAACATTAACCCACTCGATCTGTTCAAGTGACTTACGAATACCGAACAGTACAATCGGGTGGTCATCGGCAATAATTACGTTCATAGTGTTCATGTATTGGGCTACCTTGCTACAGCAAGCTCTTGACGTATGCGTCAATGTCGCTGATGTATTTTTCTATACCTGGAGCATCTTTCTCTTGAATAAGATGTTCCAGCGCTTCACATAACTGCTTGCCGGGTACCAGATTAAGCATGGCAAACACGCCTTTCAGGCGATGAGCCGTTTGGGCTAACGCAGCGAAATCACTGATTGCTGCCTCAGTATACAACCTCTTAACATCATCCGGTACTGTGTCTACAAAGAGTGCATAGTAACCGCTGGCATGAAGTTCGGCGTTTGCATCTCCGCCGAGAGGGAGCTCCTGGAGCTCTTCTTGTGCCAACTGCTCTTCTATCAGCTCGAGGACAGCTTCCTGCATAGCATTGCTCATATTAAAGTTGACGCGCAGCTGGCCGGGGCCAATTTTCCGTACGCCAGACTCATCATCGCTTAAAAGCAAGCCCGAGGCAGTAAGATTAGACGGATTATCTGTTAAAAAGAGATCATATTCTTGACTATTCAACCGTTCGTCGGGCGTGATGCAGGTTGCCCCCCAGTTTTCCAGTTGACGTAATACGATGCTCCGTACGTCATTAGAGGTCACATCAACCATCACGCAGACGTCATCTAACAGGCGCTCTTCACTATCAGCATGTTGATCGTGCAGTGGCATTTTAACATGGACTATATAACGTGTTCCAAGCTCTTCCCGCGCTTTAATGTTCAGGTGTCCACCCAGCTTACGGGCTAACTGATCGCACAGCCAAAACGTTAACGGGTTGGCTTTGCCATAACGATCGCCTTGTGTGTCATTAATGAACGGGAAATGCAGGTTATCAACTTCCTGTAGCGTGACGCCTTCCCCGGTATCCAGAATGCGGAAGGTCAGACGTTCAGCTTCCGATTCATCCTGATCGACCTCCAGTGTGATTTTACCAATCTGCGTGGTGGTTACCGCATATTGAATCAGCAACAGCAAAATACGACGCAGGGCATCGCGGTCGCCACGGCGTTCGTCATGAGCGCTAAGGTGATTTTTAATCAGTAGCTGCAGCCCTTTACGCTTAATAGCCGGCAACACCTCCGGGACCACGTCGTCAATCAACGCCTGCACGGAAAACAGCGTCGATTCACCTTTCCAGGCGTCGCTTTCCAGCAAGTTAGCCAACTGGATTTCATCCACCATGCGAACCAGAACGTCGGCCTGATTGGCCAGTTTTTGGCTGTCGGGGGTATTGAGCGCGGCGGCATTAGCAGCCAGTGTTTTAGCCGGGTCCTTCAGCGCATTACCAATATTCTGCATAAAGGCCGCGCGGGCCTGCTGGTTTTTCTCATACAGCCGCTGCGCTTGCTTCAACTTCTTATTAACCAGTACTTCACGGTCCTGGTCACGAATGATAAAGATCTGCGTTCGCGATGAGATCTGGCTGCGAAACAGCCTGATTTCATACAGTTCATTATTGATAGTGGCCTGAATAACGCCCTGATGTTGTTCCGCCATACTGGTAATATTTTGCAGATTTAAATGCGGCAGCAGGTGGTCGGCAATTTTATTGCTAATTACCGTGCGGTTTGCTTCTTGATCATGCACCAACAATCCCAGCGGCAGCAGGGAAACAATCTCTTCATTGATCGCACGCAGGATCCGCAGTTCATTATTTGCCGCATGATTTGGCGCCACTTCGGTTGAACGGGCAGGGAGGTGACGAAAGGTGGTATAACCAAACAGCGCCAGGGCCAGCAACGCGATGTTCAGTAACAGCGGCAGCAGAATGTTTTGCAGCGTATCGAGTAGCAATGAGCCAAATGGAACCTGCCAGACCAGCCGCATATCCGTCGTGTCCAGCGCCGATGAGATCTCAATTTTACTGTTGTTGAAGCTAATACTGACGCTGTCAGGCGACTCTTTTTCATTAACATGTTCAGTCGTTGAGCTGGTATCAGGTACCAGATGGAAACTGTCCAGCGGCATGCCGGCAGGGATCAGGTCATTAATCGGCAGGTCAAAGGCGACAACTGTTGCCAGATGTCCCGGCTGATTAAAGGTCGTGCGCAGCGTGAAGTAATGTCCGTTTTGCCAGACCAGACGGCGCAACGACGAGAAGCTTTCGCGCTCATCCAGCGCATTGGCCTGCTGCAACATTTCAGCGCGCCGGGAGTCGACAATATTACCGATCGTCGATTCCTTAAAGCCGGAAGTCAGATCTTTTAGCGGCAATGTTGAGATAAGGATCAGGCTATTGTCCTGACCATTAAGGTAATACATTGACCATGGAATATTTTCCGCGCCCCACAGCGTATCCAGATAGGTTGAGATTCGTTGGGTCATCTCCAGCGTAGAGCTGTCATGCGAGCCGAAAATCAGCGCCTCGGTTTTTCTGCGAGGTTTTTCAAGATAGTAGACATCTTGTTTCAGGCGAGTTTCCTGCAGCCCTTCTGCGCCAGGCGAGCTCGGCGTGGCGGCAATATTGTCATAAATTTGCCAGGTCACGTATCGCCAGGTATCGACCCTTTTATGAATGGCATGGGTGATATCGACAATCTGATAGCTCTTATCCTTTAGCCAGGTATTGACGGCGCTCTGGACCATGACGCCCATCATCACCAACAGCACCACGATCAGTAATAAGAAGTAACGGGTAATATTTCCCGGTAGTAGGGAGAATCGGGTAGAAGCCGTTGTGTCAGACTGACTCATTCGTGTTTATGACCTGTTAAACGACGCGAAAGTTGAAGGGGCAGTATAAAGGGTAATGTATGAATTGCCATACCTGGACCATGCCACAGAGTTTGCATTGTCTACGTCACATTTTGCTGCAACCCCCCGATGGTGCAAAAGTGTACAGTGGATAATAACGGGTACAAATATTTTGTAGTGAATGTATACATTTAGCATTAAATAACAAGAAATTAATAATAAGGTTTATTTCTGATCTCGACGTGACGGGGTGATTAATAGACGTGATAGTTTTTCATCGGTAGCACAGAGCAGTCAGCTTTGTGTAAAGAAGAGTAAAAAAAACCGAACGCAGAGCATTCGGTTGAAATAGGGGTAAACAGACATTCATGAATGAATGACGGTAATAAATAAAGTTAATGATGATAGCGAGTCTATTTTAGTTGCGAGTGAAGATTTTTTTTTATCATTCAGTGCTATGGTTAATCTTTGTTTAATTTATTGATTTATATATATTTTATAATGATTCTTGACTATTTGTGCTTATTCTTTCCATTTTCTTAATTAAAAAAAGTTCCCTTTTGTTAATATTTTGAAACATCTACATAGATAAATGAAACATCTTTAAAGTATTAGTATCATATTCGTGTTGGATTATTCTGTGTTTTTGCGGAGAATGAAGTTGCCGACTGGTTAATGAGGGTTAGCCAGTGAGCAGTGGCATAAAAAAGCAATAAAGGCATATAACAGAGGGTTAATAACATGAAAGTTAAAGTACTGTCCCTCCTGGTACCGGCTCTGCTGGTAGCAGGCGCAGCAAATGCGGCTGAAATTTACAACAAAGACGGCAACAAATTAGACCTGTACGGTAAAGTCGATGGTCTGCACTATTTCTCTGATGACTCTTCTAAAGATGGTGATCAGACCTATATGCGTATCGGCTTCAAAGGCGAAACCCAGGTTAACGACCAACTGACCGGTTACGGCCAGTGGGAATACCAGATCATGGGTAACTCCTCTGAAAACGAAAACAACGCCTGGACCCGTGTGGCGTTTGCTGGTCTGAAGTTCGCTGATGCAGGTTCTTTCGACTACGGTCGTAACTACGGCGTGGTTTACGACGTAACGTCCTGGACCGACGTTCTGCCGGAATTCGGTGGCGACACTTACACTTCTGACAACTTCATGCAGCAGCGTGGTAACGGCTTCGCGACCTACCGTAACACCGACTTCTTCGGTCTGGTTGATGGCCTGAACTTTGCCATTCAGTACCAGGGTAAAAACGGTAGCCCGGAAGGCGAAGGCATGACGGGTGTGACCGGCAACGGTCGTGATGCACTGAATCAGAACGGCGACGGCGTTGGCGGATCTATCACCTATGATATCGGTGAAGGCTTCTCCCTGGGTACTGCAGTCACCAGCTCTAAACGTACTGACGAGCAGAACAAGCTGAACTTCGGTACTGGCGATCGTGCTGAAACTTACACTGGTGGTCTGAAATACGACGCGAACAATGTGTACCTGGCAGCACAGTACACCCAGACCTACAACGCAACGCGTGCGGGTAACCTGGGCTGGGCTAACAAAGCGCAGAACTTCGAAGCTGTTGCGCAGTACCAGTTCGACTTCGGTCTGCGTCCGTCTGTGGCTTACCTGCAGTCTAAAGGTAAAGACCTGAACAATGGTTACGGTGACCAGGACATCGTGAAATATGTTGATGTTGGCGCAACCTACTACTTCAACAAAAACATGTCCACCTATGTTGATTACAAAATCAACCTGCTGGATGACAACCAGTTCACCCGTGATGCTGGCATCTCTACCGATGATATCGTAGCACTGGGCCTGGTTTACCAGTTCTAATCTGCGCTTATTATTGTTAAAAGGCCCTGCGGGGCCTTTTTTAATGCTTTTTTTCCGCCGTACAAACAACGATTTTTGGTGTACTCTTGCGCCCGTTCGCATGAGGATAATTACGTATGGAA
>NZ_JAHLQZ010000080.1:0-17897 GCF_018919505.1 Citrobacter sp. S55_ASV_140 | reverse complement strand
GTAGCGCCTAATATCTATCTGGGCGTCGGCTGGTCGCTGAACGCGCAACATGCTGCGCAAATGGATGGTAATGATCCGCCAAAAATTGAAAATACCGGGCAGGGCGCGTCGGTGCTAAGTTCCGGCAGCAGTGTCGAACTTAGCTGGGATGACCGCGACTTTGTTCCTAACCCGCGCCAGGGACAATATGCCGACGTACGCTATACCCGCTATACGCCCGATGCGGGGAGCGATACCCGGTTTGATGAATACCAGTTGCACTACAGCCGTTATCACTCTTTGGACGACCAGGACGTACTGGCATGGGAGATGGACGGTGCCTTTACTCAAGGGGATGTGCCGTGGAGCATGATGCCGCTGCTCGGTAGCAATCAGCGGATGCGCGGCTATTACGAAGGACGCTATCGCGATAAAAACGCCGTCAGCGGGCAGGTAGAGTATCGCCGCAAACTTGACTGGCGGCATGGCGTGGTTGGCTGGTTGGGCGCAGGGACGATGGGGCCATCATTTAGCGCGCTGGATGACGGACGCTGGCTACCCTCGGCGGGGGTGGGGTATCGCTTTGAATTTAAGCCGCGGGTGAATGTGCGTCTGGATTATGGCATTGGCAAAGGGAGCAGCGGTTTTTATTTTCAGGTAGGAGAGGCGTTTTGATCAATAAAGTGCTGCTGATGACTATCTTGTTATTGGCAACGGTCGGGGTCCATGCTGCGATACCTGTACCTTTGCAGTTGGTAAATGAAGATGACAAGGCCGAAAGCACCGCCTGGCCAGTTGTTTCGCCGCTCCCTGCGCCCCAAGGGTTACGTCCGTGCTGCGCTTTTGGTTACGACCTGCACGCGCAGGTGCTGGATATGCCAGTACCGTTTTATGAACTTAATAACGTCGTGACAGCTAACGGTATTGGCGAGCATCGCTATAACGATAGCTTGCTGTTAGGGTTAGTGAACCTGGCCGGCATCGGGCATGAACACAATGGCATTGTGTACACCTCTCGCGGCGGTTTCATCGATATCGCGCATGTACGAGATACCGCAGATATGACGGTCTGGCTTTTTAGCCATCTACTTCCACAGTTAGGTCAGCCTTTTACGTTGCGACTCGAAGATGAACTGGCGGAGCGGCATATCGTTTTCAACGCCTTCACACCACCTGAAACGGCGGGCGATCGTTACGCATTAGCTGCCTGGCTGGCAGCACATCTGGCCTTTCAGCTCGCGGCCTGGCATGAAATTGCACAATGGTACGGTTTTGAGTCAGTTTCTGGGTTTTCTGAGGAAGTTTCCGCATTTTCACCGGAAGATCTCTACTCCAACCTGTTGGGGGCAAGAATTGCGGTGTCGCTGATCCTTGATGGGCAACTGGCAACATCAGGGATGTACGATGCGGCAATGAATAATGCACTGCGTCAGGCGTTAACGCAGTTGGGAGCTAAGTCAGAAACAATAACCCGTTTTCAGTTTGATATGCTGGATGGCAAGTGGTGGAACAGCCAGCGTCGGGTGCCGGAGAAATATCTGGTGCTGCACAGAAACTACGATGTAAGTGATTCGCGTTTGCCAACGCCAGTGCCGGGCGAAAAAGCCGCGCCGCTACGCCTGTCATTACCGCATCACTGGCGAAATTATTCCCTTGATTCGCTGGCGCAACTTCAACTCCGGCCCGGAAGTAACATGGCGCGGCTACCTTTACCACAATCCTGGTATAGCGATGCTAATTTCCCTGCGCTGGCTACGCTTGCAGGTGCCAGGGATAATCTGTCGAAAGTGGATGAGAATTCATTCCTTTATTAAAAACCTCCATCAGAACTTCACTGGCGGAGGTTTTTCTGCATATGCCGGGCTCAATCCGATAATCGCTACGCTAAATCCTGCAAGTGAAGTGCTTGTGAAGTATGATTGCTTAAATCGTCTTGTATCAGGGCATCCCATGAAGCAAATCACCTTTACGCCGCGTAATCATCAGCTTACCAATATCAACACCTGGACCCCGGACAGTCAGTGGCTGGTCTTCGACGTGCGTCCTTCCGGTGCCTCTTTTACGGGGGAAACGATTGAACGCGTTAATGTTCATACTGGCGAACTGGAGGTGATTTACCGGGCCACTCAGGGGGCACATGTTGGCGTGGTGACCGTTCATCCAAAGTCGGAAAAGTATGTTTTTATTCATGGGCCAGAAAATCCAGATGAAACATGGGATTACGACTTTCATCATCGCCGTGGGGTGATTGTTTCGCAGGCAGAGGTGACGAATCTGGATGCGATGGATATCACCGCGCCGTACACGCCTGGCGCGTTACGCGGCGGCAGTCATGTGCATGTCTTTAGCCCGAACGGTGAGTTTGTCAGTTTTACTTATAACGACCATGTGCTGCATGAACGCTCTCCGGCGCTGGATTTACGTAACGTCGGCGTGGCTGCGCCGTATGGTCCGGTGAACGTATCCGCGCAGCATCCACGTGAATATAGCGGGAGCCGCTGGTGCGTTCTGGTGAGTCAAACGACACCGGCGCCAAAACCGGGGAGCGATGAGATAAACCGCGCCTATGAAGAAGGTTGGGTGGGCGAAAGCACACTGGCGTTTATCGGCGATACGTTGTCAGTGACCGGTGAGAAAGTGCCGGAGCTGTTTATTGTTGATTTGCCTCAGAATGAAAGCGGCTGGAAACAGCCGGGTGATGCTCCGCTGGAGGGCACAGAGGCGACAATGCCTGCGCCGCCATCCGGTATTCGCCAACGTCGCCTGACGTTTACTCATGAGCGCGCCTTTCCGGGGCTGGTGAATCAGCCGCGCCACTGGGTGCGCAGTAATCCGCAGACGTTTGAAATTGCGTTTTTAATGCGCGACAACCATGGCGTTGTGCAGCTGTGGTTAATTCCACCACAGGGTGGTGAGCCGCGTCAGCTTACTCGTTGCGCCACGGGTATTCAGTCGGCATTCAACTGGCATCCATCAGGGAAATGGCTGGGATTTGTGCTGGAAAACAGAATAGCCTGTTGTGATGCTCAGACGGGAGAGATTGATTTTTTAACGGCGCGTCACGGCAACCCTCCGTCGGCCGATGCGGTTGTCTTCTCTCCTGATGGGCGACTGGTTGCGTGGATGGAAGAGGTCGAAGGGTTCCGCCAACTGTGGATGACTGAAACAGGGCGTTAATTAAGGTGCAGTCATTTTCGCCGGGGGGATAACGGCATTCGTGGCCTGCGTTCTCTCCTCGCTCTTTTCTACGCGGGATCTCACCGAGTTATCTTTACGAAAGAGATCCCACGGAAGCAATACGGTATCCAGCACCGCAGTAAAAGGCATATCCAGAATCGCCAGCGACTTCGTTCCCCAATTCGTATCACTTTCGCTGATCATGGTGGCGCTGGCGCGTGTGCCAGGATACGTCCCTTCTTTGCCTCCGGTATGCGACATTATGCTGGAACAGCCGCTCAAAAACGCCATCCCGCTGCACATTGTCAGTGTTACCAACATTTTTTTTATCATCGTTTATTCATCTGTTTTCATCGTGTTTGCATGGTGAGTTAAAGCGATCCGTTGCGAAAATAACATCACCATTTCGTCGCACTGTGGCGGCTATTGCGATTTATCGATAACAACTGCTCTCCCCAGTGTATGCAATAGACAACAAACTGCAAAAAAAGTCAGATGAATACACTTGAAAAGTTTGTGTTAAGACCCATTTTTAGGATGTAGACAACAGAAGGGCATGCCTGATGGGTGTCCTGGCTACCTGACCTGTCCATGATGGAAGGTCTCACATTCTCGCTGATTTCAGGAGCTATTGATTATGCGTAACTTTGATTTATCCCCGCTGTACCGTTCTGCTATTGGTTTTGACCGTCTGTTTAACCTGCTGGAAAACAACCAGAGCCAGAGTAATGGCGGCTACCCTCCGTACAACGTTGAGCTGGTAGACGAAAACCATTACCGCATTGCGATTGCCGTTGCCGGTTTTGCTGAAAGCGAGCTGGAAATTACCGCGCAGGACAATCTGCTGGTGGTAAAAGGCGCTCATGCGGATGAGCAAAAAGAACGTACTTACCTGTATCAGGGTATTGCTGAGCGCAACTTCGAACGTAAGTTCCAGTTAGCGGAGAACATTCATGTTCGCGGCGCAAACCTGGTGAATGGTCTGCTGTATATCGATCTTGAGCGCGTTATTCCCGAAGCGAACAAACCGCGCCGCATCGAAATCAACTAATTCTGTGGGCCGCTTCAGGCGGCCTTGCTAAGCAATCGGCTTGCCGTCAGGGAGCCGAAAGGTACCTACTCGCTTCTTAGAAGGAGATTATTATGCGTAACTACGATTTATCCCCACTGCTGCGTCAATGGATCGGTTTTGACAAACTGGCCAATGCGTTACAAAACGCCGGTGAAAGCCAGAGCTTCCCACCCTATAACATCGAAAAGAGCGATGATAACCACTATCGCATTACCCTTGCGTTAGCCGGTTTCCGCCAGGAAGATCTGGATATTCAACTGGAAGGCACACGCCTGACGGTGAAAGGTACACCGCAGCAGCCGGAAAAAGAGACAAAATGGTTGCACCAGGGGCTGGTTACTCAGTCGTTCAGTCTGAGCTTTACGCTGGCTGAAAATATGGAGGTCTCCGGCGCAAGCTTTACTAACGGCTTGCTGCATATCGATTTGACCCGTAATGAACCTGAAACCATTGCCCCACAACGTATCGCCATCAGCGAACGTCCCGCATTAAATAGCTAAATAGCTCCATGCCTTTGCCCCGCCAGAAATGACGGGGCTTTTTTGTGCTTTACCACCCATACATTGCGACTGTACTCTGCGAGAATCCATTTACTTAATGATGTTATTCACAGGGAACAGGATAATGAGTGATATAGCATTGACGGTCAGCGTTCTGGCGTTGGTGGCGGTTGTCGGATTATGGATCGGCAACATAAAAATACGTGGCGTTGGTTTTGGCATCGGAGGGGTGCTGTTCGGCGGTATTATCGTCGGACATTTTGTCGATCAGGCAGGGATGACCCTGAGCGGCGACATGCTGCATTTCATTCAGGAATTTGGCCTGATTCTTTTCGTCTACACCATCGGTATTCAGGTGGGGCCGGGCTTTTTTGCGTCACTGCGCGTTTCCGGGCTGCGGCTGAATCTGTTTGCCGTACTGATTGTCATCATGGGGGGGCTGGTCACCGCGATCCTGCATAAGATTTTTGCCATTCCCCTTCCGGTGGTGCTGGGGATATTCTCCGGCGCGGTCACCAATACGCCGGCGCTGGGGGCGGGGCAGCAAATTCTGCGCGATCTGGGGACGCCAGCAGATATTGTAGACCAGATGGGGATGAGCTATGCCATGGCTTATCCTTTTGGTATCTGCGGTATTTTGCTCACGATGTGGCTGATGCGCCTTATTTTCCGCGTTAACGTCGATGCTGAAGCTCAGCAGCATGAATCCACGTTGACCAACGGACACGCGCTGATTCAGACCATGAACATCCGCGTGGAAAACCCGAACCTCAACAATATGGCGATTCAGGATGTCCCAATTCTGAACAGCGATAAAATCATCTGCTCGCGTCTGAAGCGTGAAGAGACATTAATGGTGCCGTCGCCAGGGACGATTATCCAGATGGGCGACCTGCTACACCTGGTCGGCCAGCCCGGTGACCTGCATAACGCGCAGGTGGTGATTGGGCAGGAGGTGGACACATCGCTGTCGACGCGAGGTACTGATTTACGCGTTGAACGCGTGGTGGTGACCAACGAACAGGTGCTGGGTAAACGTATCCGCGACCTGCATTTTAAAGAACGTTACGACGTGGTTATCTCCCGTTTGAACCGTGCGGGCGTTGAGCTGGTAGCCAGCAGCGATGCCAGCCTGCAATTCGGGGATATCCTCAATCTGGTGGGGCGTCCCGCGTCCATTGATGCCGTTGCCAATGTTGTCGGCAACGCGCAGCAAAAACTGCAACAGGTGCAGATGCTGCCGGTATTTATCGGTATAGGACTGGGTGTTCTACTGGGGTCCATCCCGCTGTTCATCCCGGGTTTCCCGGTGGCGTTAAAATTGGGTTTGGCCGGTGGACCGCTGATCATGGCCTTAATTCTGGGACGTATTGGCAGCATTGGTAAGCTGTACTGGTTTATGCCTCCCAGCGCTAACCTGGCGCTGCGAGAGTTAGGTATTGTGCTGTTCCTTGCGGTGGTTGGCCTGAAGTCCGGCGGTGATTTTGTTAATACGCTGACCCAGGGCGATGGGCTGAGCTGGGTCGGGTACGGTATTTTTATTACCGCCATTCCGCTGATTACCGTGGGACTGCTGGCACGTATCTTCGCCAAAATGAACTATCTGACGCTGTGCGGTATGCTGGCGGGTTCGATGACCGATCCCCCCGCGCTGGCGTTTGCTAACAACCTGCATGCCACCAGCGGGGCGGCGGCGCTCTCCTATGCTACTGTTTATCCGCTGGTGATGTTCCTGAGGATTATCACCCCGCAGCTGCTGGCGGTGCTCTTCTGGGGAATAGGTTAGTAACAGCGTATCCGGCCTGCATCTTCTGTAGGTCGGATACGGTGCAAGTCGCCATTCGCCACATCTTTTTTTTCCATTGTCTCATCACATTACGTTCTCTTCCGTTTGCGAATCAGGTTCATACTGCTGAACTGTTCCGGTATAACGACCAGACAACAATATTGAAGGAGTCGTCATGAAGATTTCCCGCCTAGGGGAAGCGCCGGATTATCGCTTCTCGCTGGCAAATGAACGCACATTTCTGGCATGGATACGCACCTCGTTAGGTTTTCTGGCCGCAGGCGTTGGTCTGGATCAACTGGCTCCGGATTTCGCCACGCCGGTTATTCGCGAAGTATTGGCCCTTTTGCTGTGCCTGTTTGCTGGCGGTCTGGCTATTTATGGTTATTTGCGCTGGTTACGTAATGAAAAGGCAATGCGCTTGAAAGAGGATTTGCCTTACACCCACAGTTTGCTCATTATCAGCGCAATGCTGACGATTGTAGCGGTGATTGTTATGGTGCTGGTGCTGTATGCCGGATAGCCGTAAATCGCGACGTATCGCCGATCCGGGACTACAACCGGAGCGCACATCGTTGGCATGGTTTCGTACGTTGTTGGGTTATGGCGCGTTAATGGCGCTGGCGATTAAGCACAACTGGCATCAGGCTGGGGCACTGTTCTGGATATCTATCGTCATACTGACGTTGGTGGCGATTATTCTCTGGCGTTATACCCGCAGCCGTAATCTCATGGATGTGAGTGATAGTGATTTTTCTGAATCTCGCGCGGTGCGTGACAAATTTATGATCTCCCTCGCGGTGTTATCCCTCGCAATACTGTTTGCTGTAACGCATGTTCGCCAACTTATCGTATTTATCGAGAATTTTGCATGACAGGATGTGAGAACATGGATGTTAGTGATGACGTTTTAGAAATGGTGATTAACCACCAGAAAAGTTTACAACCGGTTGAATTGTATCGTGGTTTGCAACAAGGAAAAGTTCGCCTCGTACAGTTTACTCCTTTGATTAAGCGCGATGCTTCAGGTTACCTGACTGAAGATTCAGTGACGCCGGACGGGTGGGGGCGATTTTTAATTGCGATATTTGATATCTGGGTACGTGAAGATATTAATCAAATATCTATTCAGCTTTTCGATAATACGCTACGCCAGTGGTGTGGTCGGACTGCACTGTTTGAATGCCAGACGATGACACTGCAGAATACACGCTGTCAGGCATGCTCTTTGTTTCAGTACTACCATGGAGATTGTCCTGCGTATCGCGAGGAGAATGGAAAGGGCGTGCTGTGTACAGGATATCAGGCTTTCTTCAACCATACCGCGCCGCATATGCGCGTGATGCGTGACCTGCTTAAGCAGCATCGCTCACCGATGGAACTGATGGCGATGCTGCGTTAAGCACAGCGGCGTTATCGCCCTTTGGCCAGATACTGCGCCATTTCGGCTTCCGGCACCATGCCGCCGCCGGTCGCCCACACCAGATGAGTGGCGTTATTGAGCTGGTCGGCGCTGAAGCCGTGCATCTGCTGATAGTCAGCAGAGGCGCAAACGTGCTGCGGACCGGCCATCCCCGCCAGCGCTGAAGGCTCAAGGCGAATCCCTTCTTCCTGCGCCAGCCAGCCCAGCATGTCGTACATCGTCTGATCGTCCAGGGTGTACAGACCGTCGAGCAGACGTTCCATCGCCCGACCGACAAACCCCGAAGCGCGGCCCACCGCCAGCCCATCCGCCGCCGTCAGGTTGTCGATGCCAATGTCCTGCACGGAAATGGTATCGTGCAGCCCGGTATAAATCCCCAGCAGCATGCAGGGTGAATGGGTCGGCTCGGCGAAGAAGCAGTGTACGTTATCGCCAAACGCCAGCTTCAGACCAACCGCCCCCCCGCCAGGACCGCCGCCGACGCCGCACGGCAGGTAGACAAACAGCGGATGGTCAGAATCCACCACGCGACCCTGCTGCGCGAACTGCGCCTTCAGACGCTGACCAGCCACCGCGTAACCTAAAAACAGCGTGCGGGAATTTTCATCATCAATAAAGAAGCAGTTCGGATCGGACTCTGCCGCTTTGCGACCCTGTTCAACCGCCACGCCGTAATCTTCTTCATACTCGACGACCGTCACGCCGTGACTGCGTAGTTTGGCTTTTTTCCATGCGCGCGCGTCGGCAGACATATGTACCGTCACCTTAAAGCCGATACGGGCGCTCATGATGCCAATCGACATCCCGAGGTTGCCGGTGGAGCCTACCGCGATGCTGTACTGGCTGAAAAACTTTTTAAATTCAGGTGAAAGCAGAATGCTGTAATCATCTTCTGTCGTCAGCAGACCGGCTTCCAGCGCCAGTTTTTCCGCGTGGGTCAGGACCTCATAAATGCCGCCACGCGCTTTAATTGAGCCGGAAATCGGCAGGTGGCTGTCTTTTTTCAGCAACAGTTCGCCGCAGATGTGCTGTCCGAATGCTTTTTCCAGTCGTTTTTGCATCAATGGGATTGCAGCCAGCTCAGACTCAATAATGCCGCCGGTGGCTGCGGTTTCCGGGAAGGCCTGTGCCAGGTACGGCGCGAAGCGCGTCAGCCGGGCATGGGCATCCTGAACATCGTGTTCGGTCAGGCCAACATAGGGTAAACCTTCTGCAAGAGAGGTGGTGCCAGGGTTAAACCAGGCCGTCTCTTTGAGAGCCACCAGATCTTCCACTAAAGGATACTGGCCGATAAGTGTTTGAATGTTTTCCATAGTCAGTCTCTTCGCGCTTAAATAATAAAGGAAAGCAGGAATGTGCACACCAGTGCAATCACGGACGCGATAAATGTCGCGGTCGTATAGTATTTGAACGTCTCATTCAGGGTGGCGCCGCAGTACTGCTTCACCAGCCAGAAGAGGGAATCTGTGACGATCGTGCAGCCAATGGCGCCGGAACCAATTGCAATAGCGATGATCTCCGGGCTAACGTTGGGATAGAGCGGCAGCATTGGTGCCACGATTGCCGTCGCGCCCATCATCGCCACCGTGGCAGAGCCCACCGCAGCATGCAGAATTAACGCCACCAGCCACGCCAGCAGAATTGGGTGCATATGCATGTTTGAAAGGATTAGCGCGAGGGTATCCGCCAGCCCGCTACTCTTGAGGATAGCGTTGAATGCGCCGCCTGCGCCGATAATCAGCAGAATGTTGGCAATCGAACCAAACCCGTTTTCAGTGTGGGTCAGCAGCGCGCCCATGCCGATGTGCTGACGCAGGCCGAGAATGTAGTAGGCTACGAAGACGGCAATAAACATCGCGGTGATCGGGTTACCAATAAACTCCAGCAGCGTATACAGCGTGCTGCCTTTCGCCATGTTCAACTCAGCAACGGTTTTGACCAGCATCAGGCCAATCGGCAACAGGACGGTAAACAGCGTTGCGCCCAGCGACGGCAGCGTACTTTCGTCGCGAACTTTAAGGTCGGAAAACTCAGCCGGCACCGGTTTAAACGGCAGGCGGTTACCGAGAAATTTCAGATACAGCGGCCCGCCGACAAGCGAGGCCATTAAGCCCACCAGTAAACCGTAAACAATTACGCTGCCAATGTCCGCACCCAGCTTATTCGCGACGAACAGAGCGGCCGGATGCGGCGGCACCACACAGTGCACCGCCATCAGCGCCGTACACAGTGGGATCGCCAGCTTCAGCAGTGAAGTATTGGTCTTTTTGGCAATCGAAAAAGCCAGCGGAATCAACAGTACCACGCCGACTTCAACAAACAGCGTGATCCCGCAAATCAGCCCGACCAGCACCATAATGACATCAGCGGAAAGCCAGCGGCAGCGCTGTAACGTCAGGCCAATGCGTTCTGCCGCGCCGGACACTTCCATCATTTTGCCCAGAATGGTCCCGAGGCCGATAACCGCGGCGAGGAAGCCCAGCGTACCGCCGATGCCGCTCTCAATGGCATTGACCATATCCAGCGGCCCCATACCCATCATCGTACCCACGAAGAAGCTGGCTAACAGCAGCGCCAGAAACGGGTGGAATTTGAACTTCACGATGGTCAAAACGATTAACACGATGCTTATCAGCAGCGTGCTCACAACCCAGATTTGAGAGTGCATAACTCACCTTGCCCTGTGATTAACCTGAGGTTATTGGACAAAAATAAGGCAGGGTCTGACAAACGATATAAATCCTCTTTCACATGAGCCAGATTGCATCAAGTGAGTGATTTACGTCTAATTACACGTCATTAGTGCGATATGGTTCACTATGAATCATCTTTGTGCTGATTTTTACAGCGGTTTTTTTTACACTCCGACGCATGATTCAGGATGACAGAGATGAATATGGATCCCCTACGCGAAGTCAGAAACCGACTACTTAACGGCTGGCAGCTGTCAAAGCTGTATACCTTTGAAGTGGCGGCCCGCCATCAGTCGTTTGCGCTGGCGGCAGAGGAATTGTCATTAAGCCCCAGCGCTGTCAGCCATCGCATTAATCAGTTGGAAGATGAGTTGGGTATTCAACTGTTTGTCCGTTCTCACCGCAAAGTGGAACTGACTCACGAGGGTAAACGGGTGTTCTGGGCGCTGAAATCGTCGCTGGACACGCTTAACCAGGAAATTCTTGATATCAAAAATCAGGAACTGTCGGGGATGCTCACCGTGTACTCACGGCCCTCTATCGCCCAGTGTTGGCTGGTTCCGGCGCTCGGCGACTTCACCCGTCGCTACCCGTCGATTTCGCTGACCATGCTGACTGGGAACGACAACGTCAATCTGCAGCGTGCCGGCATCGATCTGGCGATCTATTTTGACGACGCGCCCTCCGCGCAGCTCACGCATCATTTTCTGATGGATGAAGAGATTTTGCCGGTCTGCAGCCCGGACTATGCCTCTCGTTATGGTCTCACTGGCTCGCTGGTGAATTTGCCGCACTGTACGTTGCTGCATGACAGACAGGCGTGGAGCAACGATTCCGGGACCGATGAATGGCACAGCTGGGCGCAGCATTTTGCGGTAAATTTGCCGACATCGTCGGGCATTGGTTTCGATCGTTCTGATTTAGCGGTGATTGCGGCAATGAATCACATCGGCGTAGCGATGGGCCGTAAGAGGCTGGTGCAAAAACGCCTCGATAGCGGAGAGCTGGTCGCGCCTTTTGGCGATATGGCGCTGAAATGCCATCAGCATTACTACATCACCACGCTGCCCGGCAGGCAGTGGCCGAAAATCGAGGCGTTTATTGGCTGGCTACAGGAGCAGGTTAAATAAGCGGGTCATGCATATTTTTTACGCTTTCTCTCTACACGGAAAGTAAAAAAGCATGCTAAATACGTGATATCACTCCTGATGATTTGCGTAAGGACGACCGTGTTAAAGTCGATTGTTTCCCTGTTACTCTTCGCCAGCGCCACCGTGTGTGCAGCACCACCAGCGCTGACGGCGGCGTCGTATGCGCAGCAGCTTGGGGTCGGGATGGACGTAGATTGGGCGCGAACCGAGCGTGGCATCCGCGAGTTCGATCCGCTGGTGGTGCGGGATTTCAGGGCGAAAGGCATTTCCCATGTGCGTATTCGCGTGGCGGGAGAACCGACAGAAGCCAGACTGATTCATCTGCGCAAGCTGGTCGAAGCCTGCGAGCAGTATGGCGTAATCCCGATTATTGCTTACCAGGCGGATGAATATAAACAAGACCCCAGCGCCGGTAATGAAAAAGAGGTGGTGAACTGGTGGGTGGCGGTGGCGCATTACTTTGGTCAACGTTCGCCGCTACTGGGTTTTGACCTGATTTATGAACCTGCGGATAAGCTCAACCATAATCAGGCATCGCTCAACCGGGTGTATGACAAAACGATTCGTACCATCCACGCTATTGACCCGCAACGGATGATCTTCATTGCGCCGCGACTGCGTGCCGCGCCGGAAGAGCTGCCGAACCTGAAGTTGCCGCCGCAAAGCCAGAATACCGTGCTGGCCGAATGGCATATCTTCCCGTGGGGGCCGCTGAAAAATAACGGCAAATACCCATGGACGTCAGGGACTGCAGCGGAAAAGACGGCTATTCGCGCCCGTATCAATACCGCCATTCGCTGGCAGCAGAAAACCGGTCATGTGAGTTGGGTAGGCGGCTGGTCGCCGGGAGAAACCATTAAAAATGGACCTTCTGCAGCGCAAATGGCCTTCGCCCGTTTTATGGCGTGCGAGCTGAAGAAAGCGAAGATTCCCTATGCTGTCAATGCGGATACGCAGTTCTATGATGGCGAGGAGGGAGCCTGGCGTCCGGCGCTGGAGCCGTTGTTGACGACGATGGTTGCGCCTGAATGTGACAAGCCCGGCGATAAACCGGGCCATCATGCGCTTAAACCGCCTGCCCCTGATGCGACACGCGTGACGCCAGTGGAAGCCAGCATACAAAAATCAGCAGCCCCATAAGGGTCATCAACAGGCCCAGACTGGCTTGTCCGGTCTGCGGCAGCATCGCCGAGAACCACGCCAGCACACCAGAACCAATGTTCTGTAATCCCCCGACCAGCGCGCCGGCAGTGCCCGCCAGGAACGGGAAAGGTTCCATTGCGCCGCTGGTTGCCAGTGGAAACAACATCCCGGCGCCGAAGAAAAACAGCGCGGCGGGAACCAGCAGCGTCCAGACGTTCATCACGTCGAACAGGCCTGGGATCCACATCATCAAACCGGCAACCAGACAGCAGATGACCGACTGCCACATCAGCGTTGAGAAACGCTTGTTCGGGCGACCGGCGAACCAGGCGCCGAAAAACGCCGCCGGAATAGGCAGAATAAACAGGATACTGACCACCATGCTGCTTAAACCCAGCCTTGCGCCCAATAATACCCCGGAGCAGGCTTCGAAGACCGCAACGCCCGCCAGGCCGCCGATCAGCATGAGCACGTAACAGGTGAAAGAGCTGTTGCCAAACAGGGTCTTGTAGCTGGCGATAAGCCGTGGACGCGGCGCGCCTGCCGGGCGCGTTTCCGGCATCCAGCGCGCCATGCTAAACGTGACGCCCGCGCACAGAATCAGCAGAAAAATATAACAAGCGCGCCAGTTCCACACGGTATCCAGCATACCGCCAATCAGCGGCGCCAGCAGCGGACTGACCAGGATCCCCATATTCAGCAAACTGTTGGCGTGACGAAGCTGCGTACCTTCATACAGGTCTCGCGGCAAGGTTCGCGCCATCACACCGCCGACGCCTGTTCCCATCCCCTGGATTGCACTGGCGATAATCAGTACCGTCAGGCTGTGGGTGGTGATGGCGACCAGCGTGGCCAGCATAAAAATAGACATCCCGGCGAGGATCACCGGACGGCGGCCAACGCGATCGGAAAGTGGGCCGTAAAACAGTTGTGACAGGCCGTAGGTCAGTAGATAGGCGGCCATCACGCTCTGCACCGCCCCTTCGCGAACGTTCAGTTCACGCGCCATATCAGCAATAGCGGGGATATAAATGGTTTGCGCCATCTGTCCAACCGCCACCAGTAATACCAACATCAACAACAAATTGACGCTTCTATGCCTTTTCATTTCGCTGATAACTTTTAAAAAAGTGAAAAAATAAGAATAAGGTGCTGCACTTTCCCGTAAATGCGCGTGGAATCTACCACAACAGAAAAAGAAGGCCAGATAGTAGGCTGGAATGTTTAAGCGATGAACGGCAGGAAATGTAAACAAAAAACGGCAACAAATGTTGCCGGATTGCATCAGGTCGACCAACAGATCATGACAAGCGTAGCAAAACCGCGCCTATGGCAATACCTGCGGCTGCGACAAGACGTATCCCTGCGACCTTCTCTTTCAGCAGCAGCCAGGCGAGCAGCGCGCCAAACAGGATGGAAGTTTCACGCAGCGCAGCGACCACCGCCAACGGCGCCTGGGTCATGGCCCACAGCGCCAGTCCGTAGGAACCCATCGTGCCAATCCCGCCAAGAATACCTTTCTTCCACTGCTGTACCAGATAGCGTGACGCTTCCCGGCGTCTGGCGATCATCGCCCATGTGAGCAGGCAAGAACCGTTCAGAAAGAAGGTCCACAGCGTATAACCCAACGCGGTTTCTGATAAGCGTACCCCGGTGCCGTCGACCAGCGTGTAACCGGCAATAAAACAGGCGTTAATGAGCGCCAGAACGATCCCGCGTTGCGAGCTGCTGCGTCCGTTAAATGCCATGCCGAGAATAGCCAGGCAGATGGTGGCAATCCCCACCCAGGCAAGCGTAGAGAGACTATCGCCAAGAAACAGGACGCTGATAATCGCAACCAGCAACGGTGCGGTGCCGCGCATTAAAGGATAGGTCTGACTCATATCCGAAACCTGATAGGTTTTGGCGACAAGAACCGTGTACACCACTTGTAAGGCCGTTGAGACAGCCAAAAACGGCAGGCTGGCGGCAGAAGGCTGAGGCGCAAAGGGTAAGCAGATCAATGCCATAATCGCAGCCGAGCCGCTGACGCCGATCGCCGAGTACAGTTTATCGTTTCCAGCCTTAACAATGGCATTCCAGCTGGCATGCAGCAACGCGGCGAACAGCAAAATGCAGAAAACAGAAAGCGTCATGGCGGAATTCTTCCCTGAGAATGTCATAAAAACGTAACATATTGACGCGTGACAAGCACCTGGGAAAAGGTGAAAGGGGAGCGGAGTGTTACCCGCTCCCCTTAGGTGCGACTTGAATCTGAATTACTTAACGTATTTCAGAACGGCATCAAGTAGTTGCAGTGCTGCAACAATGAGTTTGAGGATAAGAATAGCGATATCCACGAGGCTCATACGCTCTCCTTTTGGTACAAGGAGCACGGTGCTGGCGTACCTCGCCGCTGCCTGTTGCCAGCACCTTTGTTGACATAACACAGTGTGCTCACACGGGGGTTAAGGCGCTGACGGCACCACCCGTTTCAGCCAGGACTTTGATGCGCCGGTTTACGATGCGGCCCCCGCATAACACATTGCGTACCGAAATATTATAGATAAATACTGTATAAATTAACAGTATTTTATGGACGAGACGTCAACATTAGGCCATACTCAACATCATCAAAATTCGTGCCGAAATTGCGTGTTCTTCGCAGAACGCGTATACTTTTCTCGTTGACATAACACAGTGTGCTCGGCGGCTACCAACCGCACAACGCTGAAAAGAACCTCGCTCCGGCGGGGTTTTTTGTTTTTCATCATCACATAGCGAAATGTGATCTTTGACGCATTTTTGTGCAGATGAAAATTTTTCCATTGTCACGCTGAAAAACCTGTGTTTGTATAAATCCAGTTAATCAACAAACAGACAGGTCCCTAATGAACCCTTCCATGCTGACTGCGACCCTACTAAAAACTGCGCCATCTCGCGCAGCGGTCGTCGTGCGTGTGGTGGTGGTCGTCGGCAATGCGCCGTAGGGTCCGGATCAACACACGATTCCAAAACCCCGCCGGCGCAAACCGGGCGGGGTTTTTCGTTTAAGAGACCTGCCCGGAGCAACGGCCCAGAATAAAAGGACTGGAGCATGGCAAGTTCGGGCATAACATCCAAGCGTACGCGTTTTACGGGCGCAGAATTCATCGTTCATTTCCTGGAACGTCAGGGAATCCAGGTAGTCACCGGTATCCCTGGCGGATCGATCCTTCCCGTCTATGACGCGTTAAGCCAAAGCACGAAAATCCGTCATATCCTGGCGCGCCACGAGCAGGGTGCGGGGTTTATCGCGCAAGGCATGGCGCGAACCGATGGTAAACCCGCCGTGTGTATGGCTTGTAGCGGGCCGGGCGCCACCAACCTGGTTACCGCGATTGCCGATGCTCGTCTGGATTCCATCCCGCTGGTGTGTATCACCGGGCAGGTTCCGGCCTCGATGATCGGTACCGACGCCTTCCAGGAAGTCGACACCTACGGTATTTCTATCCCCATCACCAAACACAACTATCTGGTCCGCCATATCAATGAATTACCGCAGGTCATGAGCGATGCGTTCCGCATTGCGCAGTCCGGACGTCCAGGCCCGGTGTGGATAGACATTCCTAAGGATATTCAAACCGCCGTATTTGAAATTGAAGAGATGCCGGAACCCGCGCAGAAAATGGCGGCGCCGGCGTTCAGTCAGGACAGCATTCGCGATGCCGCGGCCATGATTAATGCCGCACAGCGTCCGGTGCTGTACCTCGGCGGCGGCGTGATTAACGCGCCCGCACGCGTGCGTGAACTGGCCGAAAAAGCCATGCTGCCTACCACCATGACCTTGATGGCGCTGGGCATGCTGCCAAAGGCGCATCCGCTGTCGTTAGGCATGCTGGGTATGCACGGCGCGCGCAGCACCAACTTTATTCTGCAAGAAGCGGACTTACTGATTGTTCTGGGCGCACGTTTTGATGACCGGGCGATTGGTAAAACCGAACAGTTCTGCCCGAACGCCAAAATCATCCACGTGGATATCGACCGTGCGGAGCTGGGTAAAATCAAACAGCCGCATGTCGCGATTCAGGCGGATGTCGATGAGGTTCTGGCGCAACTGATCCCATTGGTTGCAGCCCAGCCGCGAGAGGCATGGCATCAGATGGTGGCCGATTTACAACGTGAGTTTCCTTGCGCTATTCCGCAGGAAAGCGACCCGCTCAGTCACTATGGGCTGATCAACGCTGTGGCGGCTTGCGTGGATGACAGCGCCATTATCACTACCGACGTCGGCCAGCATCAGATGTGGGCGGCGCAGGCTTATCCGCTGAACCGTCCGCGTCAGTGGCTGACCTCTGGTGGTCTGGGCACCATGGGATTTGGTCTGCCGGCGGCCATTGGCGCGGCGCTGGCGAACCCGGATAAAAAAGTCCTGTGCTTCTCTGGCGACGGTAGCCTGATGATGAATATTCAGGAAATGGCGACGGCCAGCGAAAATCAGCTGGATATTAAAATCATTCTGATGAATAACGAAGCGCTGGGTCTGGTATATCAGCAGCAGAGCCTGTTCTATAAGCAGGGTGTTTTTGCCGCGACCTATCCGGGGATGATTAACTTTATGCAGATCGCAGCCGGATTTGGTCTGGAAACTTGTGATTTAAATAACGAAGCGGATCCACAGGCAGCGTTGCAGGAAATGATTAATCGTCCTGGACCTGCGCTGATCCACGTGCGTATCGACGCGGAAGAAAAAGTGTACCCGATGGTGCCGCCGGGCGCGGCAAACACTGAAATGGTGGGGGAATAAGCCATGCAACAGCAGACTCATGACAACGTAATCCTGGAACTCACCGTACGCAACCATCCGGGCGTAATGACCCACGTCTGTGGGCTGTTTGCCCGCCGCGCGTTCAACGTGGAAGGTATTCTTTGCCTACCGATCCAGGACAGCGATAAGAGCCGTATCTGGCTACTGGTCAACGACGATCAGCGTCTGGAACAGATGATAAGCCAGA